>CALZCU010000078.1 GCA_945632055.1 uncultured Ruminococcus sp.
ATTTTCAGCACAACCTCGGTGTCGCTGTGACCTCTGAAGCGGAATCCGTCTGCACGAAGCTCCTCCCTGAGAATATCAGTGTTGTAAAGCTCGCCGTTGTAGACTATGACATAGGTTTTGCCGTTGTGGCTTGCCGCCATAGGCTGTTTGCCTGTTTCCCTGTCAATTACAATCAGACGGCGGTGAATGAGAGCCGTATTTTTGTTAATGTAAATTCCGTTTTCATCAGGTCCCCGCCGTTCAAGCGTTTGCGACATATTGTTGAGCAGCTTAATTCTCCTGCTCATATCTGCGTCCCGTTCAATCCAGCCTGCTATTCCGCACATAGAATTACCTCCGTTACTTATTTTATTGGTCTTTAATTGATTTTGTTGAATATAAAAAGCAAATCACCGCACCGATTAATGCCGCCGCGGAGATTATTGTTCCTCCGTAAAGCGCAGGAGTTTCCACATATGAGGTGGAAAAAACCTGTTCGTTTCCGAGAAAGAGCAATGCCCCGAAATGAGTGAGCAAGGCTGTAAATGCACCTTGTAAAATTCTGATGCAGAAAAATAAAGGCTTGCAAACCTTAACCTTGCCGAGTGCCGAAAAAATTTGAAAATGAACGCAAAGTCCGCCGAAGCCGATTGCAAATGCAGTAAGCTCAAGCGGACAGCACTCCGAAAGCTTGCTGACAGCGGAGCAGACCTCTAGCAGACAGTAAACGATGCCTTTCAGCAAGTCATTGCCAAGCGCAGGCTCAATCATTCCCGTAAGCGCAGAAAAAAGAACTACAAAGGCACAGATGCTCAGAATCCCCTTTGAGCTGTCGACAGCCGACTCAACAATTGCCGAGCCTACAGGACTGAATGATGAGGTCAGTTTTGTATTTTCGGTAATCTCCTTTCGGTGTCTGTCACAAATATTTACAAGCAGACCTGTCGCAAGGACAGAAATTACCTGGGCAGACAGGATAATAAGCCCGACGGTTTTGTTGTTGTAAAGTGAAGAACCGACAAAGCTGACAATAAATCCCGGACCTGCGCATACTGCAAACAGAGCCGCTTTTTCAGCCTCTCTTTCGGAGACAGCTCCGCTTTTGCAAAGCTCGGAAATCCCTTTTGCTCCGACAGGATAGCCGCCGAGCATACTCAGAATAATAATCGGGGCAAAACAGCCAGAAAGACCGAACAGCTTTTTTGTAATGCCGCCAAATGCTCTGCCGAGCTTTTGTGCCAGCCCGCTTTTGACAATAAAGGAAGCCGCCGCCATAAAGGGAAACAGTGACGGAACAAGCACATTAAGGCAAAGGCTTATTCCGTTTACGGCTCCCTTTGAGCAACTGTCCGAAAAAATCAGTATTGAAGCACAAACGGCAACCGCCGCCAGAGCTTTGATTGCTGTTCCGATTTTTCCGACTGCCGCATTAATATACATATCAATCACCGATAATATATATGATTGAAACTGCATAAAAATAAATAGAAAAGTAAATTTTAGGGGCGATTTTTTGCAAAAGAATAAGGATAAAACAGGCAGGGGCAGATACCTGCCGCCGGATATTGATATGGGCAGTCAGCCGATGATTGAAATTCTCGGCAACAGGAGAGTGACGCTTGAGGGGTCGACAGGCATTTTGCTTTACGAAAGCGAAAACATTAAGATTAATACAAAAAGAATGGTTGTGTCCTTTAGCGGCAGAGGTTTGTGCGTCAGAAATATCTCCTGCTCCTGCGTTGAAATTGAGGGCTTTATTACGGGAATTGAGTTCCTGACCTGAGGTGATTTGGTGTTATTAAGGCTGATTAGGTTTATCAGAGGATATGTCGACTTTACTGCAAGAGGAAAATTTCCCGAGCGCTTTATGAATATTACCGCAAGATACGGTATAAGCATCTGGAATGCTCAGCCGTCGGAAAACGGACTTGAAGCCTCAATGTACATAAGTGATTACCGCAAAATCCGTCTTGCAGCCCGAAAATCGGGAGTTGTTACAAAAATCGGCTCAAAGCACGGACTGCCGTTTTTTGCTTTTAAATACAAGAGCAGAATAGGTATTCCAATCGGAGCCGCTCTCGGCGCAGTGCTTATGCTTGTGCTGTCAAATTTTATCTGGTCGGTCAGCATTACGGGAGCTGAAACCGTCAGTGAAACAAGGATCTCTCGGGTGCTTGCACAAAAGGGAGTGGGAACAGGCGGCTGGAAGAACAGACTTGATGTGCAGAAAATCGAGCGTGACACAATGCTTGAAATAGGTGAGATAGGCTGGATGAGCGTGAATCTGACAGGCTGTATCGCTTCGGTGGAAATCAAGGAAAAGGCTGAAAAGCCGAAGTTTGACACAGCAACCGAGCCGTGCAATATCAAGGCTCGGTGCGACGGAGTTATTACAAAAATCAATGCAAAAAAGGGTTTTGTAAAGGTGCCGAGCGGAAGCGGAGTTGCAAAGGGAGATTTGCTTGTTGCAGGAATAACCGAAACAAAAATGAACACCATACAATATGTGCGTGCAGAAGCGGAGGTGTTTGCCGATGTTGCTTATAAAAAAGAGCTTTCACTCAGCGGCGAATATGACTACAGCAGTATTTCTGATGAAAAAACGGACAGAAACAGAGCCTTTTTGCTCTGGCTTGAATTTCCCTGCAATTTGCAGTTTTCCTCCTGCGGAGAGTCTGTTTTCAGCAAATCCTCACAGAGCGTTGTCTGCAACAGCGTCGTACTTCCGCTCGGTATTCGTACTGAAACACAGCACAGTCTTGAAAGTGTAAAAGCAAAGCCGAGCAAGGAAACTGCCGAAAAGATATTTAACAATGATTTGCTTTTGTACGAGGCTTTTGAAAAGCCCGACAGCAGGATTGTAGAAAAAAGCGTTACCGTGAGCAAAAGCAAAGCAGGCTTTTCCTGCATGGCAGAATATGTTTTTAACGAAAATATTGCAGAGAGTGCAGAATTCAGCGTGACAGATTGAGCAACATATGTTATACTGTCAGTAAATTCAAGCATATTTATTTGAGGTAATTATGAGAATACTTTGTATAGGTGATGTTGTCGGCGGCATAGGCTGTGAGTTTCTCCGCAGTAAGCTGCCCGCAATCAAAAAAATTAAGGCGATTGATTTTGTAATCTGTAACGGAGAAAACTCATCCGACGGCAACGGAATTACTCCTGCTTCGGCAAAGTTCCTGTTCGACAGCGGTGTTGACGCAATCACGCTTGGCAATCATACCTTCCGCCGTAAGGAAGCATATGAATTTATAGATGAAAATCCCTTTGTCGCCCGTCCTGCAAACTTTCCCGAAAAAACTACTCCCGGAACAGGTCTGCTGAATATTGACACGGGAAGAAGGATAATTTCAATTATCAATATTATGGGCAATATGTGTATGGACAATAACCTCAACTGCGCCTTTGAAACGGTTGACAAAATGCTTGACAAAGCGGAGGGCAGAATAGTGATTGTCGATTTTCACGCAGAAACAACGAGTGAAAAGAGGGCAATGGGTTACTATCTTGACGGAAGGGTGTCTGCTGTATTCGGTACGCATACTCATGTCCAGACCTCAGACTGTCAGGTTCTCCCAAAGGGAACAGGCTATATTACCGATGTGGGTATGACGGGAACTATTCATTCCGTTCTCGGTGTGAAAACCGAAATCATAATCGAAAAGCTCAGAACAAAGCTTCCTGCCCGTTTTGACCTTGCAAGCGGCGACTGTAAAATGGAATGCGCAATTTTTGATATTGACGATAAAAGCGGCCTTTGCACAAGTGCCGAAGCACTGAGAATTGAATAATTTGGCATTTGGATAAAAGCGTAAAATAAAATACATTATTTTACATTGCAAAAAACTGTAAAGATATTGCAAAATCTCTGTAAAGAAGCTATAATAAGGATAACTATGAAATGTTTTGTGCATTAAAAAGGATGTGCTATTATGATTAACGGAGAAATCTTAAAGCAAGCTGTTATTTCGGGTGCAAACAATATCAGCCGACAGAAGAACAGCATTAATGATCTCAATATTTTCCCTGTGCCTGACGGTGATACAGGCACAAATATGTCGATGACTGTTATGGCGGCTGTTCGTGCGCTTGAGGAGTATGACGGCAGTAATGCAGGTGAAGCGGCAGGCATTGTCGCTTCGGCAATGCTCAGAGGTGCAAGAGGAAATTCAGGCGTTATAACCTCGCTTATCTTCAGAGGCTTTGCTCAGGGCCTAAAGGATATGGAGGAGGTCAACGGCAAGAATCTTGCCGCAGCACTCGGGATAGGTGTTGACGCCGCCTACAAGGCTGTTATGAAGCCGACCGAGGGTACTATTCTCACAGTTGCAAGAATGGCTTACGAGGCAGGCGTTGAAGCGGCAAAGGAGGACAACAGCGCTGTATTTGTCTGGCAGAATATCTGTGACAAGGCTAACGATGCGCTTGCAATTACTCCCGAGCTTCTCCCTGTGCTTAAAAAAGCAGGAGTTGTTGACGCAGGCGGCAAGGGACTTTGTGTGATTTTCGAGGGAATGCTCTCGGTAATCAAGGACGGAATTGTCGTTGAATACGATGAAACAAGCGAGGTTACCGTTGATAACTTTGACAGTGCGGCGGCTGAGTTTGATGAGGAAATTAACTTCACCTACTGCACCGAGTTTATCGTAGGAAGAAATCCCGAGGAGGAAACCGACCCTCAGCTTCTCAGGGAATACCTTGAAACAATCGGCGACTGCGTTGTCGTGGTCAGCGATGAGGAAATTATAAAGGTGCATGTTCACACCGAAGAGCCCGGCAATGCACTTTCAAAGGGACTTGAGTTCGGCCAGCTTCTTTCAACAAAGGTTGAAAATATGAAGGAACAGCACAAAAATGTCAAGAAGTCCAAGTCGGGTGAAAAGGAAGTATTCAAGCCTGCCGAGCCTGTTGAGGATATAGGCTTTGTTGCCGTTGCGGCAGGCGAAGGACTTAAGAATTTATTTAAGGATTTAGGCTGCACAAATGTTGTGTCGGGCGGTCAGAGTATGAACCCCAGCACAGATGATATTTTTGCGGCGGTAATGGCTACCCCTGCGAAGAATGTAATCGTTCTTCCGAACAACAAAAACATCATTCTTGCGGCTGAACAGACAGTGCCGCTCGTTAAGGACAGAAATGTTATCATTGTTCCGACAAGAACGATTCCGCAGGGAATGACTGCAATGCTCAACTACGACCCAGAAATTTCGCCCGAGAGCAATGCACAGCTTATGATGGATTCAACTCAGAGTGTAGGCACAGGACTTGTTACCTTTGCCGCAAGAAACAGCGAGTTCGGCGGCAAGAAGATTAAAGAAGGCGACATAATCGCTCTTGAAAACGGCAAGCTCACGATTACCGAGAAAAGCGCAGTCAAGGCTGTAATTAAGCTTGCAAAGGATATGGTCAGCCGTGACACATCGTTCATAACGCTGATTTACGGCGAGGACATCAGCGAGGAAGAGGCAAACAAGGCTTACGAGGAGCTGAGAGATAAGTTCGGCTCACGCACTGACATTTCGCTTGTAAAGGGCGACCAGCCTGTTTACTATTTTATTCTTAGCGTAGAATGATGACAATAATATGGCAGCTTGTCGAAAAAGTAGGAACAAAAAATTAATAATAGTCAACTTTTATGATATAGCCAAGCCTTCCCTTGAGGGAAGGTGTCACTGCCAATGCAGTGACGGAAGGGTGGAAGGTTAGATGAACTTATAT
>CALZCU010000079.1 GCA_945632055.1 uncultured Ruminococcus sp.
GATATTTTTCAGATTGTTCTGCGAAGCGCCCTTGATTTCAATGAAATTTCCGTTGCCTTTTCTGCGCTTTTCGGGAACAGGAATACTGCGTTTTCCGCTGAGATACTGACCTGTCACTGATTTTTCGCAAGCCTTGATTTTGTTTACATCGCCTACGCAGACAATCTCGCCGCCGTGAATACCTGCTCCCGGACCTACATCGACAATGCAGTCAGCCGCATACATCGTGTCCTCATCGTGTTCAACGACAATAACGGTGTTGCCGAGGTCACGAAGCCTTTTGAGAGTATTGAGGAGCTTTTCGTTGTCACGCTGATGAAGTCCGATGCTCGGCTCGTCAAGAATGTAGAGCACTCCCATAAGCGAGCTTCCGATTTGCGTTGCAAGGCGGATTCGCTGACTTTCACCGCCCGAAAGAGTGCCTGAGCTTCGTGAAAGGGTGAGATAGCCAAGACCTACGCTTTTGAGGAAATTTAGCCTTTCTGTTATTTCCTTTATAATTTCCTCACCGATAATCTGTTCCTTTTCAGTGAGCGTGAGATTTTTCACAAAGTCAATGGCGTCAATCACCGACATTTTGCAAAATTCTGAGATATTAATTCCGCCGACGGTAACTGCAAGGCTCTCCTTTGAAAGCCTTTCTCCGTGGCACTCGTCACAGGGAATTTCGGTCATATAGGAACGGATTTCATCTCTTATCCAATTGCTTCCCGTTTCCTTGTAGCGGCGCTCAAGGTTGTTGATTACGCCCTCAAAGCTCTGCTCATAGGTTCCGCTTCCATAGACTGACTTGCGCTCAATTTTCAGCTTTTCATCGCCTGTACCGTAGAGAATTATATTTATCACATCATCGGGTATATTTTTTATCGGCTCGGAAAGAGAAAATTTATATTTTTTCGCAAGCGCTTCAAAGTACATTGTCGCAATTGAACTGCCCTCCATTGCCCAGCCGCTTCCCTTGATACCGCCGTCCTTGATGCTTTTATTCTTATCGGGAATTATTTTATCCTCGTCAACCTTTAAAAACACACCCAAGCCTGTGCATTTCGGACAGGCTCCGTAGGGATTGTTGAACGAGAACATTCTCGGAGATAAATCGTCAATGCTCACTCCGTGTTCGGGGCAGGCATATTTCTGAGAAAAGGTTATGTCCTCACCGTCCGAAAAGCTGACTACTGTCAGTCCCCCTGCGAGCTTTGACGCAGTTTCAATGCTGTCTGAAAGTCGGGAAACAATCTCAGGCTTAATTACAAGGCGGTCGACAACAACCTCAATGCTGTGCTTTTTATTTTTCTCCATTGAAATTTTCTCTGAAAGGTCATAGATAATTCCGTCTACCCGAACACGCACAAAGCCCGACTTCCTTGCACTGTCAAGCACCTTAGAGTGCTCACCCTTTCTTCCCCTGACTACGGGCGCCATAATCTGAATTTTAGTACCCTCATCATATGACATAATCTTGTCAACAATCTGGTCAACGGTCTGCTGACGGATTTCTCTGCCGCAGACGGTGCAGTGCGGCACTCCGATTCTCGCATACAAAAGTCTGAGATAGTCGTAAATCTCTGTTACAGTGCCTACCGTTGAACGAGGATTCTTTGAAGTTGTTTTCTGGTCAATTGAAATTGCAGGCGACAAGCCCTCAATGCTCTCGACGCTCGGCTTGTCCATCTGACCGAGGAACATTCTTGCATATGAGGAAAGACTTTCCACATATCTGCGCTGTCCCTCTGCATAAATGGTGTCAAAGGCAAGGGAGCTTTTTCCCGAGCCTGACAAGCCTGTTATGACAACGAGCTTGTTTCTCGGAATTTCAACGCTGATATTTTTCAGGTTATGCTCCTTTGCACCTCTTACTATTATTTTATCCTGTGCCATCTTTACCCCACCGATACCCACAATAGCCTCCCGAGGGAGGCTATTGGAATTTGCAATTATTCTTCTGTAGAATTATTATTGTCGGAAGCATTGCTTTCAGCTGAATTTTCAGCCTCGTCTGCTTCTTCGGTTTCCTCCGGCTCAACATATGTGCCGTTCATTACAGCCTCAAAGTCTGCACTTCCCATCTTTTCGTGCTTGATGAGGTAAGCTGCAATTTCGTGAAGCTTGTCGATATTTTCACTCAGAATCTGTTCAGCCTTTGCGTATGCTTCGTTGACAATTTTCAGCACAAGCTCGTCAATCTTAGCCGCAGTTGCTTCTGAATAATCCTGCGTTCTGCCCATATCTCTGCCAAGGAACACTGCTCCGTTGTCAGTACCGTAGCAGATACAGCCAAGCTCCTTGGTCATACCGTACTTTGTAACCATTGCACGGGCTGTCTTTGTTGCCTTTTCAATATCGTTTGATGCGCCTGTTGAAATATCGTCAAGAATGAGTGCTTCTGCAACTCTGCCGCCAAGGCATACAACGATATCCTCCAGCATTTCGCCCCTTGAATTGTATGACTTATCCTCGCTTGGAAGCGGCATTGTGTAACCGCCCGCCATACCTCTCGGTATGATTGAAATTTCGTGAACGGGGTCCTGAGTTTCGAGCTTATCAAAGAGAATAGCGTGACCTGCTTCGTGGTAAGCGGTGAGCTTCTTCTCCTTATCGCTCATAACCTTTGTTTTCTTCTCGGCACCGACTACAACCTTGACTGTTGCTTCTTCAATTTCAGCCATAGTGATTGCCTTTTTATTCTTTCTTGCCGCAAGCAGAGCCGCTTCATTGAGGAGATTTTCAAGGTCAGCGCCTGTGAAGCCTGCCGTTGTTTTTGCAATTGTTCTGAGCTTAACATCGGGAGCAAGCGGCTTTTTGCGAGCGTGAACCTTAAGTATTGCTTCTCTGCCGTTGACATCGGGATAGCTTACGATAACCTGACGGTCGAATCTGCCCGGACGCATAAGCGCAGGGTCGAGAACATCGGGACGGTTGGTTGCGGCAATTAGGATTACGCCCTCGTTTGCACCGAAGCCGTCCATCTCTACGAGGAGCTGGTTAAGAGTCTGCTCTCTTTCATCGTTACCGCCGCCGAGTCCTGCACCTCTCTGTCTGCCGACAGCGTCGATTTCGTCTATGAAAATAATGCAGGGTGAATTTTTCTTTGCCTGATCGAAGAGGTCACGCACTCTTGACGCACCTACTCCGACAAACATTTCAACAAAGTCAGAGCCTGAAATTGAGAAGAACGGCACTCCTGCTTCTCCTGCAACAGCTCTTGCAAGCAGGGTTTTACCTGTTCCGGGAGGTCCAACAAGAAGTACGCCCTTGGGGATTCTTGCACCGAGCTTGTTGTATTTATCGGGAGCCTTGAGGAACTCAACAACCTCTGCAAGCTCTTCCTTTTCCTCGTCTGCGCCTGCAACATCGTCAAATGTCGTTTTGCGCTTTTCATCGTTTGTATTTTTGATTTTAGCCTTGCCGAAGCTCATCTCCTTGCCGCCAAGACCACCGCCGCCCATTTTCTTCATTATGAATATCCATGCGCCGATGAATAAAACGGTAAGCAGAATAGTGGGAATAAGCTCCCTTAACAGCGAATTGTCGCTTGCCCGAACAAGGTCGTAGGTCACAGGCTCGTCTGCCGAAGCCTGATAGGGCTTGATATCGTCAAGAAATCTCTTGATGTCGGCAAGCTGTCCCTTTACAACGACCTGCTTTTGTCTTTTGGTGCTGTTTTTAAGCTCCGAAGCGTCTGTTGCGGAGGTTGCCTCCTGCGTTGCAGGCTCGGTTGCATTATTTGTATTTCCCTTTTCGTTGGGAACAATTGCCTTTTCGCCCTCTTTGAGCGTGATTTCAATTATTCCCGAGCCGTAATTTACGGTATAGCTGTCAACCATATCCCGTACAAAGTACTGCTCAAGCACGGATGTTTTCGGCATCTCTGTCTGGCGAGAGCCGAGAAGCATTGCAACAGCCAATATTATCAGAATAGGTATTCCTAAATAAAGAAGCAGATTGCGTACCTTTTTCTTATTATCCAATGCGTGTCACTCCTCATTATATTATTGTTTTTCACTTTGCATTTATGTATACTCAGGGCAATACCTCTGCTTGAAAAATCAGAGATACCCTCTTTAATATTTACCCTGTCCTTGGGCAGACCAATCATAGTAAATTCTTCGCTATTATAATCTTTTTCGACCTGTTTTGCAAGGGTGTTCACAATATTTTCAATTTCTTTTTCTGAAACAATTTCAACTTTTATGTACTGTGTGTTATTTTTCCTCTTTTTCAGATGAAATTTCAATTTTTAATGCTTTTTCAGAATTATCTGCTATTCCGTCGGCAGAAGCACCGATCCCCTCGCACCACAGAATTTTACTTCCGACTGCAAGCACTACTGCGCTGTCCCTTAATTCTGACGGAATTTTCATCTCATTCATAGCCTTTCTGAGCGGTTTTGTAATTTTCCGCTTGGAAAATGAAAAGGTGTCCTGACTTCTGCGTGTTCTGAAAACCGCTTCTGCTTTCAGAAATTCTGAATTAACGGTGTTTTTATCTTCTTTATTAGAATTATAATCTGAAACTCTGTAGCTTTTTCCGTTAAAATTAAAGGCTGTATCCCTGCTAAGTCTTACTTCGCCAAGGTCGGAGCTTTCATCTTTTCGGACAAATCTTAATATCCCCTGCTTAGAAACAGCCTTGTACTCGTCAGTTAAATCAACTGCTCCGCTGTTCTTGATGATTTCTATAATAAGCTCAATATGCCTTTGTTCTGCGGAAAAATCCGCATATTCACTGCATAAATGAGCAACTGCATTTTTGAGAACGGCAATATGATTTGAAAGCAAAGCCTTGCAGTCAAAGCCGTACTCGGAGCGGGCTTCATCAATTGCCTTTGCCGTAACGGTGCTGAGATAATCGTCAACCTCTCTTGCGTTTTCGGAAAGGCGCAGAGCTGATTTTTCAAAGCCGCTGTTGATTTGCAAGAGAACGGGAATCACATTGTGACGGATAATATTTCTTGTGTAATCATCGCTGAGATTTGTGCTGTCGGTGACAAACTGCAAATTTCTTTTGGAGCAATATTCTTCAATCTGCGACCTTGTACATTCAATCAACGGACGGATAATTCTGTTTCTGGTCGGCGGAATCGCAGACACTCCGCCGATTGACGAGCCTCGTGTGATGTTATAAATCAAGGTTTCTGCATTATCGGAGGCAGTGTGAGCCGTTGCGACCTTTGCCGAAAGCTCCTCTGAAAGCTGTTCAAAAACTGCGTAACGGATATTTCTTCCGCAAAGCTCCTCGCTGATTTTCTGCTCATTCGCAAGCTGTGCAACATTTTTTTGGAACACAAAGAGCTTTATGCCGTATTTTTGCGTGATTGCTTTGCAAAAATCCTCATCCCTTTGCGACTCTGCTCCACGAAGGCAGTGATTGATATGCACAGCATAGAGCGTGAGATTATATTTTTCTTTTATCGAATTAAGTACATCAAGCAGAGCGACCGAGTCTGCTCCGCCCGACAAGGCAACAATTACACTGTCGCCCTTTTCAAGCATATTATATTTTTCAACGGTACGAATAACAGAATTATTCATTCCTTGCCTCCGTACCCGTAAAACGCATAAATTCGCCCTGCCAATGGAGCTTCACCGAGCTTGTTTCGCCGTGACGGTTTTTTGCCACGATACATTCGCCCGAGTTCATATCTGCTGTCGGAGCCGCCTGTTCTGCATTTTTCTCGCTGTAGTAG
>CALZCU010000080.1 GCA_945632055.1 uncultured Ruminococcus sp.
AGGCAACGACGTTGCGGTAATTGCAACGGGACTTGTTGTAAACGAGGCATTAAAGGCTGTTAAGGAGCTTGAGGCTGAGGGAATCAACGCTCGCCTTATCAACATTCACACAATCAAGCCGATTGACAGAGAAATCATCATCAAGGCGGCAAAGGAAACAGGCAGAATTATCACTGTTGAAGAGCATAATGTAATCGGCGGTCTGGGCGACGCAGTGTGCGAGGTTACAAGCGCAGAATGTCCCGTAAAGGTTACAAAAATCGGTGTAAACGACAGATTCGGCTACAGCGGTCCTGCTCTTGAGCTTCTTGATAAATTTGAACTCACACAGCCACACCTTGCAAAGGCAATCAGAACAGTAGTCAAGGAAGGCTGATTAGTTAAAATTTAGTAAATCAAACAGCAGAGGGGCTGGCTTATTTGAGTCAGCCCTGATTTGTTTAATATGGAAAAATTTATGTTGCGGTAGCCTTAACGCACAACTCCGTAGGGGCGGATAATATCCGCCCGATTTCCAACATATGAACATTCATTTAAATCGTAGGGAACTGTCTTGTCTGTTCCACAGAATTACGGCAAACACATCGGTCGGGCAACTGCAATTAAATTCACACAATTACTGTCTGCTCGAATTGGGTGCAGCGTCACGCTGCCGGGCGGATAATATCCGCCCCTACGAGGTTGATTATGACAGTAAAAAATGATAAATTATTTGTGTTTAATTTTCACTGTCGGACACGGCACGCCGTGTCCCTACGAAAACTCCAAACTAAAAACAGGGTGAATAAATATGACAAAAACCTTAGACCTTTTAATTGCCGGCGGCGGTGCGGCAGGACTTACCGCCGCTGTATATGCCGCCCGTAGCGGACTTGACTTTGTGCTTGTTGACCTTGCCTCGTCAATGGGCAGTCAGATAACGCAGACCGAGGATGTCGACAACTACACAGGCTTCGGCAAAATCAACGGTATGGAGCTTGTTATGAAGTTTTACGAACACGCAAAGGCTCTTGACGCTCCGATGATTAATGACGAGGTAAAGGAAATCACAAAGACGGACGAGCTTTTCACCGTTAAATGTGAGAAAGCCGAATACAAGGCGAAATCCGTAATTTTCTGCGCAGGTGCGTCGCACCGTGAGCTTGGCATAAAGGGCGAAAAGGAATTTTTCGGCAAGGGCGTAGGCTACTGCGCCGTATGCGACGGATTTTTCTACAGAAATAAAACCGTTGTCGTTATCGGCGGCGGAAACACAGCCGTAACCGAGGCGGTCTATCTTTCAAAAATCTGCAAAAAGGTGTATCTCATTCACCGCCGTGACAGCCTGAGAGCTGAAAAAGTCCTCACAGAAAGACTTAAAAATGCCGATAATGCTGAAATTCTCTACAACAGCGAGGTTGATGAAATTCTCGGTGAAAATGCCGTAAACGGTGTTCTGCTCAAGGACGGCAGAAAACTTGACTGTGACGGAGTTTTTGTTGCGGTCGGAATTGTGCCGAGGAGTGATGCGGTAAGAGGTCTTGCTCAGCTCGACAAATACGGCTATGTCATTGCCGATGAGAGCGGAAAAACCTCTGTTGACGGTCTGTTTGCCGCAGGAGATGTGCGCACAAAAATGCTCAGACAGATTATTACAGCCTGCTCTGACGGTGCAAACTGCGTTGAGAGCGTAAACTCCTACCTTAACGGAAAGCTATGATATAATGACTAAATCCCCGATACTTCAAAATACTGCGGTTGCCTGCCTTGCCGCTGTGTTCTGCACACTGCTGTGGGGCACTGCGTTTCCATTTATAAAGCTCGGCTACTCCGTGCTTGAGATTTCACAGTATGACATAGGCTCAAAGCTGTTGTTTGCAGGTCTGCGTTTTCTGCTTGCAGGAATTATGGTGTATTTATTCCTCTGCATTTCACAAAAACGCATTCCGACCTTACATAAAAATGATTTCGGAAAGGTGTTTGCCTACGGCTTTGTCCAGACTGCAATGCAGTATATTTTCACCTATGCAGGCATAGGCTTTACAAGCAGTACAAACACCTCGATAATAACCTCCTGCGGCTCGTTTATCACTGTCCTGATTGCGCCGCTGTTTTTCAGAAGCGACAGGCTCACCGTTCTGAAAATACTCGGCTGTGCTGTCGGATTTTCGGGAGTGCTTGTTATGAACGGCTTTTCGGCGACTTCGGTCGATACGCTGTTCGGCGACGCTATGATATTTTTGTCAACGCTCTGCACAGCTTCGGGAAATGTCATCTCGAAAAAGCTTGCGCAAAAAATAAATCCCGTTGAGCTGACTGCATTTCAGCTTATGCTCGGCGGTACAGTGCTTACGATTATCGGAGTAATTCTCGGTGGCAGAATGAATATGACCAATCCTCAGGGCTTGATGATTTTACTCTGGCTTGCGTTTGTTTCGGCGGCGGCTTTCTCAGTGTGGACGGCTCTGCTCAAATACCACCCTGCAAGCAAAATATCCGTATTCAACCTGCTTGTGCCGATTTTCGGAACGGTGCTTTCGGGAGTTATGCTCGGAGAAAGCGTGTTCAAAGCCGAAACGCTCATATCGCTTGTGCTGATTTCACTCGGCATTGCGGCGGTCAACATCTCCCTTGGCTCTAAGAGGAAAAACAGGAGGAAGATATGAAAATCAGAGGTGTAATCTCCGATATGGACGGAGTTATTCTCGACAGTGAAAAGCTCTATGTTCGCTTCTGGTGCGAGGCGGCTAACCTTTACGGCTATCCTATGGAGCGGCGACACGCATTGGGTATCCGCTCAATGAACAGGAAATTTGCTTCCGAAAAGCTCAAAGGCTGGTTCGGAAATGACTTTGACTATGACGCAGTGCGCAGTAAGCGCATTGAGCTTATGGATAAATACATAGATGAAAACGGAATTGAAGCCAAGGACGGAGCGGAGTATCTGCTCTCGTACCTGAGAGATAACGGCTACAGGGTTGCGCTTGCAACGGCAACTCCTCCCGAAAGGGCAAAAAGGTATCTCGAAAGGCTTGATTTATACAAATTCTTTGAGGAAATCGTCTGCTCGTCAATGGTTAAGAACGGCAAGCCTGAGCCTGACATATATCTGCTTGCCGCACAAAGGCTGGGACTGAAGCCCTGTGAGTGCCTTGCGCTTGAGGACTCGCCCAACGGAGTGCGCTCAGCAAGCTCGGCAGGCTGTAGGACAGTTATGATTCCCGACCTTGACGAGCCTGACGAGGAAATAAAGCCGCTGTTGTTCAGCGTTGCAGATAATCTGCGTGAGGTTGCGGTACAAATTTTAAGGAGAGATGGAAATGGAACTTTTTAATGAGATTGCAAATGCCGTTGATGAGTTTCTGTGGGGCGTTCCGATGATTATTATTCTGCTCGGAACACATATCTATATGACCTGCCGCACAAAATTCATTCAGCGCAAAACCCTGAAGGCTATCAGGCTTTCGGTCACAAAGGACCCCGATATTGACGGCGACATAAGCCCCTTTCAGGCATTGACGACTGCGCTCGCTTCTACCATAGGTACGGGCAACATCATCGGCGTTGGCACAGCAATTGCGCTGGGCGGCGCAGGTGCAGTGCTGTGGTGCTGGCTTACGGGCGTTTTCGGAATTGCGACAAAGTATGCCGAGTCGCTTATCGCAGTTAAGTACCGTGTAAAAACGAAGGACGGAAAAATGCAGGGCGGCGCAATGTACGCAATCGAGCGTGGTATTCACCCCACAATCGGCGGCAAAAAGCGCAGTATGAAGTGGCTTGCAATCCTCTTTGCAGTGTTTGCGGCTCTGGCTTCCTTCGGTATCGGCTGTGGTGTTCAGACAAACGCAATCTCAAATATTATGGACGACACCTTTAATTCCGACAATTCTATGGTCGTTAGCTTCTTCGGCAGTGAGGTTTCGGCTGTTGCGCTGATTTCGGGCATAATTGTTGCAATCTGCGTTGCGCTCGTAATCTTCGGCGGAATCAAGTCTATTTCCAAGGTCTGCGAAAAGCTCGTACCGTTTATGGCAATTATGTATGTTCTCGGCTGTACCATTATTCTCTTTATGAACGGCGATGTGCTGTGGCAGACAGTCTGCACAATTGTCAGCGAGGCATTCTCCTTCAACGCAGTCGGCGGCGGTCTTGTCGGCTCGGGAATTATGCTTGCGGCTCGCTTCGGTGTGGCAAGAGGTCTTTTCAGTAACGAGTCGGGTATGGGTTCTGCCCCGATTGTAGCCTCTGCGGCTCAGTCGAGAAACTCCGTAAGACAGGCGATGATTTCTGCAACAGGTACATTCTGGGACACAGTTGTCGTATGCCTTATGACAGGTCTTGTAATTGTAAGCTCCTGCATCAAAAATCCGCAGATTGACACAGTCAGCGTTGAGGGCGGAAAGCTGACCTCGGCGGCTTTTGCTCAGATTCCCGTAATCGGAACACCTATTCTCGTTGTCGGAATAGTGCTGTTTGCGTTTTCAACAATTCTCGGCTGGTCTTACTACGGCGAAAGGTGTATTGAGTATCTATTCGGAAGAAAGGGAGTGCTTCCCTACAAGCTGATTTTCATTGTAGTACTTCTCATCACTCCTATAACAGCCCTCGATTTGGTGTGGACAATGTCGGATATTTTCAATGCGCTTATGGCTCTGCCGAATATTGTTGCAATAATTGCGCTCACTCCCGTTATCGTAAAGGAAACGAATTATTATCTCTACGGCAGACGGCTTGATGAATACGACAAAACTCCCATTCCGGTAGTGGATAAATAAATGCTGACAGGGCGGTTAATTCCGCCCTTTGCACTGTTTTTGAAAGGATTTTAGGAATGTTAAAAGCAACGCTCAGAAAAGCGTTTAAGGACAGTCTGCCCATTCTTGCAGGCTATCTCGCCCTCGGAATCGGCTTTGGCGTACTGCTTCAGAGCAAGGGCTTCAGCTTCTGGTGGGCAATACTTATGAGCTGTACCATCTACGCAGGCGCAGGGCAGTATGCCGCAGTTGACCTGCTCAGCAGCGGAGCTTCGCTGATTACAACGGCAATTATGACGCTGATTATCAATGCCCGACACTTTTTTTACGGCTTTTCTCTGCTTGACAGGTACAAGGGTACGGGCAAGGCAAAGCCGTATATGATTTTTGCGCTGACTGATGAAACCTACTCGCTTGTATGCACGGCAAAAATTCCTGAAGGCATTGACGAGAAAAAATATTATCTTTTTATCTCAGTCCTTGACCAGCTTTATTGGATTTCGGGCTGCACAATCGGTGCGCTTTTAGGCACATTCATTCCGTTCAACAGTACGGGAATTGACTTTGCAATGACGGCGCTGTTTGTGGTGATATTCATTGAGCAGTGGCTTGGCACAAGGGAGCATCTCCCTGCAATTTTAGGAGCCGCAACAACGCTTGTCTGCCTGTTTGTGTTCGGCTCGCAGTATTTTATTATTCCGTCAATGGTGCTGATTGCAATCGAGCTTGTGATTTTCAGAAAAAGACTTGAGCAAGTTGACTGTGAAAATGACGGAGAAAAAGGGGTGAGCGGTGATGAATGACACAATCCACTCCCTGCTGATTGTCGCAGTTATGGCTGTTTTTACGGCTCTGACAAGGTTTTTGCCGTTTATCACATTTCCTGAGGGAAGAAAAAAGCCTAAGGTGATTACATATCTCGGCACAGTACTGCCATACGCT
>CALZCU010000081.1 GCA_945632055.1 uncultured Ruminococcus sp.
CTCTTCTGAAAGACCCCTCAATTGCCACACCACCTCAGCAATACACAAGAAAGCATTACTACCGCTGCAGAAAGTACGATGATGTTACAAAGATGCAGTACCTCGACATAAATATGTGGATGGTCGGCGATATTCTTTTGAAGGCTGACCGAATGAGTATGGCAAACTCCCTCGAGCTTCGTGTTCCCTTCCTTGACAAGGAGGTGTTCAAGGTTGCTTCTTCGCTTCCCACAAGACTGCGCTGCAACAAGTCGAACACAAAGTACGCTATGAGAAAAGCCGCTGTCCGTCATATGCCGGAGGAAACAGCAGAGAAGGAAAAGCTCGGCTTCCCCGTTCCCACAAGAGTATGGCTCAGAGATGAAAAGTACTACAATGTAGTTAAAAAGAAGTTTACGGGAAAAACTGCCGAGAAGTTCTTTAACACAGAAAAGCTTGTTGAATGGCTTGACGAGCATTTCAGCGGCAAGGAGGACAACAGCCGCAGAGTATGGACTGTTTATGTGTTCCTTGTGTGGTACGACATTTATTTTGACGAGAACAGCAATAAGGTTGAAAAGCCTGTCAACCACCTCGACGAGCTTAAGGCAGTTGCCGAGGCAAGAAGAGAAAAACAGCTTGACGCTCCCGGCGAGGTTATTATGGCGGCGGCAGAAGCAGTTGACGAGGAATATGACGCTCCGAATTTCGGAATTGACAAGAGCGCAGGCAAGGACGCTCCCGATGACGGAAACGAGCCTGCAATTGTTGAAACCGAGGAGGAAGCCGCACCTGCCGAACAGCAGGAGGAGGAGTATGTAAACATCTCAAATCCCGAGGACACAGAGATTTATGAAGCTCCCAGAAAGCCGAAAACTCCGCAGGAGCAGGTACAGATGGCTATTGACGGCATTGAAAAGCGGTCAAAATATCTTGATGAGCCGAATGTAATTTCAGACGAAGCAATTGATGATGTGCTCAGCTCCATAAGCTTTTTCGGTGACGATTAAGTAAGCAAAAAGGGTAACCTAAGGTTACCCTTTTAATTCAGACAACAACGCCCAGACTCAGAATTTTTCTCAGAATTTCATACTCGCTTTCAAAGTCGGACAGCGGCAGAGGATTTTCACCCAAGCCCATTTCGATTGTCAGAGCTGGACGGTGGAACCTTTCAATAAACCAATCCTTAAAGCCGCCGCCTGTGGCGATTTCTTCGGGAAAGGCTATGTTGTATCCGCTTGCCTGTGAAAAAATTGAAGCAAGCCGAAAGCTCAGTACGGGAGTGTTCCTGCCAAACGAGCAGTAAATCTCCCTGCCCTGACTGTGCAGTGCAATAGCTCTTTCAAAATCTATACTTCTGCAAAGGTGAGTCAGCGCACGGGTTTCAGGCTCGCTTTCGGGACAGCTACCGCCGAAGCGTGTCGGCGCAGGAGCATTTATGTTACGGCTGATTTCACGCTTTTTAAGCTCGCACCAGCCTGCGTTAAAGTTGTGATTTATGTCAACACCCCTTGCGTTAGCCTGCCATTTTCGTGTGCTGTGTGCAGTGCTTTCAACGAGCGGCTTGTGCTTCATTGCGGCGTCACTGCCGTTGAGCGCAATCTCAACGCCGTCGGGATTTACGCAGGGAATCACCGTAAGACCTCTGATTTTCAGAAAATCCCCGAGCCTGTATCGCCCGACCTCGCTGTCCTTTTTCATAGACTCGGCGCACTCCTCGACAAATTTCAGAAGTGCAAGAACCGTAAGATACTCCGAGCCGTGAAAGCCGCCGCAGTAAAGCACCCTGTGCTTTGTGTTGCCGATGTGCAGAGCGTCAATGCATCTTCCGCAGACGCTTTTGCCTATGTAGCTGTGCTTTATGGAGTCGTACTCTTCGCAGATTGATGCGATAATCTCTTTTCTTGTCTGATAATCGGGCAAAACGCTGTAATTAATCATATAAAAATCCTTTCCTTTATATTTTATTTTTTAGAAAGAGGCTGTTATGGAACTTACCGAAAAAACTCTGTCGAGCAAAAGTGTTTTTGACGGCAGAATACTTCATATAACGCTTGACGAAATTGAATTGCCTAACGGCAAAAAATCAAAGCGTGAGGTCGTAAACCACCCCGGCGGAGTGACCGTTGCCGCAATTGACGAGGATAACAATCTGCTTTTTGTAAGGCAGTTTCGCTATCCCTACAAGGAGATTGTACTCGAGCTTCCTGCAGGCAAGCTCGAAAAAGGCTCAACTCCGCTTGAAAACGGCAAAAGGGAGCTTCTTGAAGAAACGGGCGCAGAAGGCTACTCCTACATCTCACTCGGTCAACTCTATCCCTCACCGGGCTACACTTCGGAAATTATTCACCTTTACGCTTGTAGAGTAAAATCGCAGGGCGAAGCAAAACCTGATGACGGAGAGTTTTTGAATGTTGAAAAAATCCCGCTCGACAAAGCTGTTGAGCTGGTACTGAACAATCAGCTCCCCGACGCAAAAACGCAGGTTGCAGTGCTGAAAACCGCAATGCTGATGAAAAGCGGTAAGATTTGATTTCCGTGAGGTATAAATATACTTATGCAGAATTTCCTTGAAATATTACACGAACAACAGAATACGGCTATTGCGCTGGGGTATTTTGACGGACTGCACAAGGGGCATAGGAATGTGATTTCTCTTGCCTCGGCAGAAAGGAAAAACGGACTTGTTCCCGTCTGCTTCACCTTTTCAAAAAGCCCCAAAAGCATATTATTCGGCACTCCCGAAAACGCTCTTATGACAAATGCCGATAAAATAAAAACGCTTGATATGCTCGGAATTGAGCGAACATATCAAGCGGATTTTGAAAAAATTATGAATATGTCGGCAAACGACTTTGCAAAGAAAATTCTGTTTGACACGCTGAGAGCAAAAAAGCTGTTCTGCGGATTTAACTACCGTTTCGGAAAAAACGGTGAGGGCAGTGCAGAGGTGCTGAAAAGGCTGTGCGATGAGAACGGAGCTGAGCTTACCGTTGTTCCTGCCGAGGAAAGCGGCGGCGATGTTGTATCCTCAACCCTGATTCGCAGACTTATTGCAGACGGCAATGTCAGAAGAGCCAACGAGCTTCTTTGCAGTCGTTTCGGCTTTTGCTCGGTTATTGAGCACGGAAAACGGCTCGGCAGAGAGCTTGGCACTCCCACGATTAATCAGCCGCTTTTCAGGGAGCTTGTCGTGCCGAAATTCGGCGTCTATGCTTCAATAGTCACGCTCGAAAACGGCGAAAGCTACTGCGGAGTTACAAATATCGGGATAAAGCCGACCGTGGGCGGAAGCGTTCCGCTGTGTGAAACCTGGATGCCGCTGTACAAGGGCGGTGAAATTTACGGACAGACAGCCGACATAAGACTGCTTGATTTTATCCGCCCCGAGAAAAAGTTTTCGGGAATTGACGAGCTGAAAAACGCAATCCTCGACAACAGCAAAACTGCGCTTGAAATATATGCTGAGCACCTCGGCTCGTAATTCGTGCAGAAAGACTGAATTTTTAAAAACTTTTTCGCCCGACTGTTTTCAGCAAATTCCCTATTAAATCATCATATTATTTGCGCAATATAGGAATATATAAATCAATCATACTATTCATCCAAAAGAAGTTGACCATTCTTGGCTTTGCTTTTCAGTATTTCTAACTGCTCTTTTTCGATTTGTGCAATACTCTTCTTCGGAGTCGGCAAATCCTCAGGCATTGTGCCACCGATTTTTTCTATAGCTTCTCTTACTTCTTTTCCTACAGCGTGATGAACGGCAGTTGCAGTATTTGCATCTGAAACCTTGTCTTTTCGCAATTTTTCATCGGTTTGCGAAATTCGGAACAGGTTTGCCGCTAACTCGGTGCTTCCCATATAATCAAGTATTTTTTGACCGACAGCCAAGCCTTTCTTTTTGTGAATTTCATCAACAGTCATACCGCCATACAAACCCATATATCCTGCGTTTTGAAAGATAGCAAATTCTTCATTGGTTATAACTCCGGCTTTTCTTGCAGTTTCAGCGAGCAACTGATTCCATTGCTTAATATCGCCTCTGACAACCAGTCGGCGACTGTCCTCGTCTAATTGATTGAAGCGATCTGCAACTTCCTGTCGGTAGGTCTGAATTGCAAAATATGTCTGACCGAGGGCGATGACTTCTTTTCTTGGATCGCCGTTCTGAACTATCAGATAACAGGCATATCTTGTTAATTCATAATCAATTACTGTCTTGCTTGTAACTCCCGCTTTTACGATTTTCCTGACCTCAGGAAAATCGTCTTCAACGCTTCGTCCGCTGTTTTTACACGCAAGCATTGCCCTACCTATTACCTTTGAGAAATTTTCCCATTTTGAGTAATCAAGAGCCTTTGCTAAATCTCTTGCACTCCAATATTCAGTACCGTCAGTACGAATGTTTTTAATTTCTTCGAAACACTTGTATTCCTTTGCGATTAATTTACTCATTAAGCATCTCACTCCAATTATTATCCGTGTCCATTATAGCACGCTTTGACAAAAAAGTCGAGTGCCTCGGCTTTTAATTCGTGCAGAAAGGTTAACATAAAAACACGCTGAAGCACATCGTTTATGCTTCAGCGTGTTATTATTTTCCAATACTCCAATAATTTGTCAAGCGAGAATGCCGCATTTGCAGGGCTTGTCGAGGGTAGCTTTACCGCTTCAATTCCTGTCTGCGGAAAAATATGCTTCATATACAGCTTGTGCGCAAGTGTGCCGTTTGCGAATATTCTGTCAACCTCGCTTCCATTAAGAATCGGTGAAAGGTCATTCGCTACAACATTCTTTATTGAGCTGTCGCTTGAGCCTGTTATTGTGCAGGAGTGAACCACATCCCAGAGCGCAAGATTGTGCCTTAATATCAGCCGTTTCTTTTCCTCAATGCTCTGCGGTACTTCCTCATCAAAGAGCATTGCCGTCAGCCTCCAGAATCTGTTCTGCGGATGTCCGTAAAAAAAGCACTGCTCCCTTGACTTGACGGACGGAAAGCTGCCTAAAATCAGCGTTCTTGAATTTTCATCAAACAGCGGCGGAAACGGATGCAAAATACTTACGGACGAACTCATTTCATACCCTCTTCAATAATTTCAAGAGCCTTTTTTGCATCGTCCTCGGTGAGCTGAGGAGCGTCGCCGAGAGGATAGTCAAGCCCTAAGTTTTCATATTTAGCCTTGCCGAGAGTGTGATACGGCAGGGTTTCAATTTTCTCAATATTCTTAAACTGCCTGAGAAACTGACCGAGCCTTAAAAGCTCCTCACGACTGTCCGTAATTTCGGGTACGATAACATGGCGGATACGCATTTGAACGCCCTTTTCGTCAAGGTATCGGGCAAAGTCGAGAATATTTTTATTTGACCTTGATGTAAGCTGTTTGTGCTTTTCATCGTCAATGTGCTTGATGTCGAGCATTACAAGGTCGCACACATCGAGAAGCCTGTCAATTTTCGTCATTCGCTCAGAGTTTTCCCTGTCAAACATAACTCCCGAGGTGTCAAGGCAGGTGTTTATTCCCTTGCTTTTTGCAAGGCTGAAAAGCTCAATCAGAAAGTCGAGCTGGAGCATCGGCTCGCCGCCTGTTGCGGTAATTCCTCCCGTTGTGTAAAAGGGCTTGTTTCGCTCAATTTTTTCAATAATCTGCTGTGCAGTGTACTCTGTTCCTGCGTTTG
>CALZCU010000082.1 GCA_945632055.1 uncultured Ruminococcus sp.
TCAAAGTCATTACGGGTTTCTTTCTACTTTTCGTTGTTTAATTTTCAAGGTCCTAATTGTTCATCTTACACAATCAATCATCTTACTCTTTAGTTATGTTTCACACTCTTCATAAGATTTTCTCTTGCGCGGAACATTGTCTATTATAATGCCTGATACTACAAAAGTCAAGCCTTTTTTTAAAATTTTTTAAAAAATTTTTTCACTTGTGGTTTTATCGACTATATGTCTTGTTTTACACCATATATAGTGTTTTAGTTTTCCTGCAATTTCAACTTTCTATTGTAATTTCTCCGTTTCTATTATAAAATAGGTATGTAATCAGCTAAACTTTGCGTTACGGAGGATAGGTATGGAACAAATCAACCCTTATAGAAGAAACTGCGAGGTCATTACAAGCTTCTTTTCAAAGTCTGTTTTTCTGATTTGCGGAATTGCACTTCTTGCATTTACGGCTTTCAAAATAACTTTCGCCGCTGTTCTCGGCAGCACTGACCTTGACTTTATCTGCGCTGTCGCAGGCTGTATTCTCCTGCTGTTTTTCTTTTCTGCAAAAAGCAAAAATCCTCAGACGAACCTCAGGCTTCCTGTTATGCTTATGAAAATTTTTTCCGTCATCGGGATTGTACTCAGCTCAGCTTTACTTATATATATAGCGTCATTCCTGCTCGGCAGAGTGATTTTTTCTGCCGACACGCTTAACGCTTTCAAGATTTATTCATTGCTTTCTGACCGTTTGTCGGGATATTCCGCCAGGGTGATTTTTGCTTTTGGCACTGCACTTGCAGTCTTAGCCTTGATTTTGCTCCTTTTCTTTGTAGGATTGCTCCGCACCGCCTGCTCACTCGACAAAAGTCTTACCGACATTTACCTGCGGAGAAACGGCTCTTTTATGCTTGCAGTAATCTCCGTAATTCTTTCCGCAGTCATAATTGTCGCTGTTATCGGTATATTTACTATTAATAATCTATCCATTCTGAAAGCTGTTCAGGCTAAGCAGTCAACCGTTGTGTGCGGGCTTGCCGCATATCTGGCTGTTTTTATTTCAACGGCAATTTCGGGATTTATGTACAGCTCGTACATAAAAAGAATTTCCACGACAATAGAGGTCGGTTCGGCTGACATTGACGAGGAAAGCACTGACGAACCTGCTAAGGCGGCTTCAAATCAGCCTGTTTTTGCTGTCGGTCAGAGTGTTACTCCTCATCCTGTGAGCTTCAATCCTCTGCCTGTGTTCAATACGGAAAGCGCCGATAAGAAAGCTTACGAAGCACCAAGGGACAATTTCCTTAGCCAAAATCCGTATGCAAAGCCACAGAAAGCAACCACTAAGCGTTGCAGTAAATGCGGAAAGGAAAATCCTGCCGACAATTCATTTTGCGGCGGCTGTGGCTCAAAAATTTAATCAAAATAATTATTAAAAAGCTGTCCGGAACAGACGAAATGTTCTCGGACAGCTTTGTTTATTCTATAGGAAATTGCTCGAAAACGGTCGGGCAAATATGGTTTGTTAACATCAATCTGTCTGCTCGAATTGCGTGTCGAGGCATTCGATTCTTTTACTTGAAAGAAAATCAATCGGAAACGGTCGGGCAAATAAGACTTGATAACATCAACCTATCTGCTCGAATTGCGTGTCGAGGCACTCGACTATAGTGACTTAAGAAATTCTGTTATTTCCTCAAAGTGCATTGAATGCGAAGCCTTTACAAGCACCGTATCGCCCTCGTTTATCAGCGCAGAAATTGCAGATTTGACCTGCTCGACCGTTTCAAACCACTCGCCGTCTGCGCCCTTTGCAAGCTCGGCCGCAAGAGGTCCTGCCGCAATGACAAGGTCAACGCCCTTTTCCTTTGCGTATTTTCCTGTTTCAAGGTGGAGCTTCAGCTCGTCTGCGCCAAGCTCCTTCATATCACCTAAAATTGCAACCTTTCTTCCCGAAAAGTTCACAAGCGTGTCGATTGAAGCCTTGACCGAGGTGGGGTTTGCATTGTAGCAATCGTCAATAATTCTGATTTTGTCTGTATTAATCACATTTGCACGACTGCCGACAGTCTTGTAGGACTGCACACCGCTTATGAGCTGTTCATCACTCAGACCGAGCAGTCTGCCTGCCGCCACAGCAGCAAGCGCATTGCTGACCATATAACTGCCGATTGCAGGGATAGTAACCGCAAGCCTTTTATTTTCAAAGCAGAGCGTGCAGGAAATTCCACCCTCGCCGTTGTTTTCAATATCCTCGGCATAGTAATCGTTATCCGATGCAAAGCCGAAGAAAATCGGCTTTTTGCCATTTACATCAGCAACCGTAAAGAGCTTGTCATCGTCGCCATTGAGAATGAACTCTGCATTATTTCGGGCAAATTTAAACATCTCCGTCTTTGCTTTCAGAACTCCGTCACGGTCACCGAGATTTTCAAGGTGACAGCAACCGATTATCGTAAGCACACAGATTGTCGGCTGTACCATTTCGGAAAGCCTTGTCATTTCGCCGAAGTCGGAAATTCCCATTTCAATAACAGCCGCCTGTGTATCCTCAGGCATAGAAAGCAGAGTGAGCGGAACGCCAAGCTCGTTGTTGAGGTTGCCCTGAGTTTTGTGCGTCTTATATTTTTGTGACAGAACGGCATAGAGCATTTCCTTTGTCGAGGTTTTGCCGACACTTCCCGACACTCCCACTACGGGAATGTCAAACTTTTCACGATATGCCTTTGCAATTTTCTTGACTGCTTCGAGCGTTGAGTCGACAAGGATATACGGCTTTGTGGGATTTCCGGGAGCTTTTTCGCAAATTGCGCAGACTGCTCCGCTTTCAAAGCACTTCTCTATGTAGTCGTGACCGTCAACACGCTCGCCCTTTATTGCAAGGAAGAGCGAGCCGTCCTTAATCTGACGGCTGTCACGCTCAACAGAGGTGATTTCAATCTTCCTGTCGCTTTCGCTTCCCACGAATTTTCCTGAGCAGGAAAGCGCAATTTCTTCAAGTGTAAAACTTTTCATATTATTCTCCGACTATCAGCTAATTTCAACCGCATACTTTTTGAGTGAGATTTCAATGATTTTTTCGCAGAGGTCTGCGTAGTTCAGTCCCTCAACAGCCGCCTCCTGAGGAAGTAGGCTTGTCGGAGTCATACCCGGCAGAGTGTTTGCCTCAAGGCAGTAGGTCTGACCGCTTTCGTCAAGGAGGAAATCGATTCTTGCATAGCTGTCAAGATGGAGCGCATTGTACGCTTCGACAGCCGCTGTGCGGAGCTTTTTGTCCGTAGCCTCATCAATGTCAGCCGGACAAACCTCAACGGTTGCGCCTGCCTGATACTTTGATTCATAATCATAGAAGCCCGACTTGGGGATAATCTCAATCGGGGGAAGAGCCTTGCCGCCGAGGATTCCGACGGAAAACTCTCTGCCCTTAACAAACTGTTCAACGACAATTTCATTTTCGTATCTGAAAGCGTCCTTCACAGCCTCGGCAAACTCGTCATAATTTGAAGCCTTTGCTATTCCCACGCTTGAGCCACCTGTGCAGGGCTTGACAACGCAGGGGAAAATTCCCCAATTCTTTGCGTCCTCCTCGCTCTTAAACAGCTCGCCTATCGGTGTGCTGACTTTATTCTGGACAAGCACGCTCTTTGTAAGTCCCTTGTTCATTGCAAGAGCCGAGCCGAAATAGCCTGAGCCTGTGTACTTGATTCCGAGCAAGTCGAAAGCCGCCTGAACCTGTCCGTTTTCACCCTCGCCGCCGTGAAGCGCAAGGAAGGTTATGTCAGCCTCGGCGCAGATTTCAATTACATTTCTGCCGAAAAATCTGTCGGACTTGTCGAGTCTGTTCTCTTTTATATCGTCAATATCGGAAATATTCTTGCCTACTCCAGCCTTGTCGGTGAAGCTGTAGTTCTGCTTGAACAGTGCGTCAATATCGCAGATGTTATGCTCATAGCCTGTGAAAACATCGAGCAGTACAACCTCGTGACCTTTTTCACGCAGTGCGCCTGCAACAAGAAATCCCGATGATATTGACACATCACGCTCAGTGCTGAGTCCTCCTGCAAGTACAACAATTCTCATAAAATTTACCCCCAAATTTATTCCCCGATTATTTTAATAAGAGCGTGTTTGCGGCGCTTGCCGTCAAGCTCGTAGTAGAAAATCTGCTCCCAGGTGCCGAAATCAAGCCTGCCGTCCGTTATTGCACAGACAACCTCTCTGCCCATAACGGTGCGCTTGAGATGAGCGTCTGCGTTGTCCTCAAAGCCGTTGTGAGCGTACATATCATAGGGCTTTTCGGGTGCAAGCTTTTCGAGCCAGCGTTCATAGTCGCCGTGCAGACCGCTTTCGTCGTCGTTTATGAAAACCGAAGCCGTTATGTTCATTGCATTGACAAGAACCAAGCCTTCCTTGATTCCGCTTTCGTCAATTGCCTTCTGAACCTCCTCGGTTATGCGTATAATTTTTCTGCGCTGGGGAACATTGAACCACAGCTCCTTGCGATAGCTTTTCATATATTATATCTAACTCCTAGCTCCTAAAAAACAGTTGTAGGGAACGGTCTTGACCGTTCCGATACCTTAATATGTTGGCTGTAATCCTGCGGAACGGTCAAGACCGTTCCCTACGAGCATTATTCATAAAACATTTTTATTGTCAATTTGATAATTGCTTTATCTTTTATTATAATATTTATTGCAGAGCATTTCAATTGTTATATTTTACAATAAAACAACAACGCACACCGCAGATTTTGCGGTATGCGTTTGCATTTGTTATTCTTCTCTGATACCGTCTTTCTCCGAAGGCATAAAAGGATAAAGCTCCTCGTAGGCTGATATTTCCCCGTCCTCCGTAAGAGCAGACGGAATAAGCCCCGTACAGTCGTGCGCCGAACAGGCCTTCATCTCGCTGTCACGGATAACATCAATTAATTTGTCCTCAGGCTCTTTAGCCACACTCTCACCTCGCTTTATCTTATTTTATACAGCAAGGCGTAAAGGTATGCCTGTATTATTTTACTATCAGCTCTTTGATTTTGAAAACATCGCCGTCCATTACGGTATAGGTGCTTCTCAGCTCGCCCTCGATTTCGGGAGAGATGCTCTGGTGAATGTAAAGGCTGTCAATACCGAAGTCAGCGGCGCCGCCGATGTCGGAGAGGTAATCGTTGCCAATCATAATCGATTCGCTTTTTTCAAGTCCGTAACGGTCAAAAAGCGTTTTGTAGTAATATTTGTCGGGCTTTGAACATTCCTCGTCGGAGCTTATGCAGATTCCGTCAAAGTATGAGGTCAGGCCGAGCATATTAAGCTCATTTTCGGTGAAGCATCGCTGTGCATTTGACAGAAGATAGATTTTCCTGCCCTTTGCTTTAAGCGTGTCGAGCAAATCAATTACTCCGTCATATAGCTTGATATATTTTGTTGAGTAACAGCGGAAAGCCTCGGCAACAAACATAACCTGTGCCTTTGTCACCTTAACTCCCTTCTGATTAAAAAGCTTTTTGAAAACCTTGTCGAGCTTAACATCAACCGTTGTAAACTCGGGGTGGCGCTTGCGTACAGCCGCTTTTTCAAGCTCAACGAGCCTGCCGTATTCGCTGTTCAGCTCCTTGTATGTGTAGTGTGCACCCTTGTAGCCGTAAAGCACA
>CALZCU010000083.1 GCA_945632055.1 uncultured Ruminococcus sp.
ATAGTAAACTGCTCGAAAACGGTCGGGCAATGAAGGTTTGATATTATCAATCTGTCTGCTCGAATTGCGTGTCGAGGCACTCGACTTTTTTATTTAGGTTCTTATTCAATAGTTCGGGAAAACCTGAAAATCAAAAATTTAACCACCCATCAAGCGGGTGGTTTTTCTTATGCCATTGAATTTTGACTTAATAGCAAATAGATCTTATAAAAAAATTTAGAGAAAATTTTTAAAATCAGAGCATATTTGGAAAAGCTATTGACAAAAGCTGATGACAAGTATATAATACATAATGACAAGAATAATTGTCAGACAGACAAGTAAATTTGTCAAATGGAGGTGCTTTATGATACTGCGCAATCGTCTGAAAGAACGCAGAGCTGCACTTAATGTCAATCAACAGGAAATGGGACGCTTATGTGGCGTGTCAAGGCAGACAATCAGCTTAATTGAACGAGGTGATTATTCGCCGTCTGTCACACTTGCCCTG
Source organism: uncultured Ruminococcus sp. (assembly GCA_945632055.1). Lineage (GTDB taxonomy): Bacteria > Bacillota > Clostridia > Oscillospirales > Acutalibacteraceae > Ruminococcoides. The sequence goes on from CALZCU010000083.1 coordinate 491, forward strand.
ACGATTGCAAAAGTATGTGGAGTTACGGTAGAAGAAGTCTTTTATTTACAGGAGGAAAAAGAAAATGAATAATAATGAAATCAAGCAAGCAAATCGTAAGGCAATGCCGAAATTTATACTAATTATGGTCATTAGCACGATAATTGGCGGCGGAATTGGATTTTTCTCTGCAAAATACGGTCTTGACGCATTGGCAGTCAGTATAAAATCTGCCGGAGAATTATTTTGTATACATATTGCACCTTGGCTTATGTTAGCGTTAGCGATCATCATACCGGTTATCTCTGTTCCGCTCTACAATAGAGCAAAAAGAATGCTCGCCATATGGGACGGCGAGGATGAGGAAGTTTCTGATAATGTTGAAGGAAAGTTGTCTATCGTTATCTGGCTCACGGGAGCTGCTCTTATCATCTCATATTTTCTTATCGCTGCGTCATATTCCGGCGGTTATTCTACTTTTGATAGCGAAGAGAATACCGCACTGTTTTTAATTAGTATTGCAGCTTTCTTCGTAATTCTGATTGAAACAGTTTTTATCCAGCAAAAATGCGTAGATGCGGCAAAGAGAACCAATCCTGAAAAAACAGCCTCAGTCTATGATATGAAGTTTCAGAAGAAGTGGATAGACAGCTGCGACGAAGCTGAGAAGATTCTGATTGGCAAATGTGCATATAAGGCTTACAGCGCAACCAATGCTGTTTGCTCAATTATTGCCATTTTGCTGGCTATTTGTGCACTTATTTTCGGAATTGGATTTTTACCCTCACTTGTAGTCTGCGTGATTTGGATTGTTAATCAGTCGGTATATTGCAAAGAAGCAATGAAGTACACTAAAGCCGGAAATAAGATTTTTTGATTGTGAGATAAAGAAGAAAAAGACATATAATCGGAAGCATTACAGATTGAAGCCTACACAGCAACGGAAGTAAATGATTCACTTGTTGTAGGTACTTATCTATTCGAGATTACTTTGTATTTGTTAAATTAATATAATAACAGAACAGCCCGAAATTATCACATCTTAATAATCCCTCTCGTTAGGTACAATGTATCTGACGGGAGGGATTTTTTTAAAATAGATTAGTTCAGCAAGCAAAAGCTAGGATTAATAATAAATCATAATATTAGCTTCTCTGCCTGAATTGCAAGTGGTAACATCAAATTTAGCCTGCGTTTTTAAGCTGGAGTCTGAGTCGGTCGGAAATCATTGCAATAAACTCGCTGTTTGTAGGCTTACCTCTGTCGTTGTGAATTGTATATCCGAAATAAGAGTTCAGAACATCAATATCTCCTCTGTCCCAAGCAACCTCAATGGCGTGTCTGATTGCACGCTCAACTCTTGAAGAGGTTGTTTCGTATTTTTTAGCAACAGAAGGATATAATTGTTTAGTGACAGCATTAATTATTTCCGGCTTTTCAACGGACATAATAATTGAATCCCTCAGGTAATGATAGCCCTTGATGTGTGCTGGAACGCCGATTTCGTGAAGAATCTCCGTAACCTTAAGCTCAATTCCGAAAATATCAAAGCTCATTGACTTGTTAAGCGCATTGTCACGGCTTTTCTTGACAAGACCTACTATATTCTCGCACATTTCTTCGAGGTTATAAGGCTTCAAAACAAAGTAGGTTGCGCCCGAGCACATAATTTCCCTTTCAAGAACAGGGCTGTGAAATGATGAAAATACAATAAAAACAGGCATATGAGAATTTTGTCTTTTAATGTTTCTCATTACACCGATTGCATCAAGTCTCGTCATAAATGAATCCATTAAAACAACATCAGGCTGTTCCTGTCTGATACGGTTTAAAAGCTCGTCTCCATCCTTTGCGCAAAAGGATGCAGAAATATTAAAATTCTGCAATAACTTTAAATTCTCCTGCGAAAAGTCGGCTGCTTCTTCTGTGATGATTAGTTTGATACTGTTGTCCATTGTGAAATTCCCCCAAAGTTTTGTTGTGATTTCATATTACCACAAAATGGAAAACTTGGCAATACCTTCCAATAAATTTTTTCGAAAAATTGAAAAAATATTTTAATCAAGGGCTTTCGACACAGCAAAAATTTCAATATATGGTGTTATTCGTCATAATTCGTCACCATATTTTGTGCCGTTACTCCATACCCCTCGTTGGGGTTTCGCAGGAACACATGGGTGACAGCACCCACAAGCTTACCGTTCTGAACAATAGGACTTCCGCTCATTCCCTGAACTATTCCTCCGCAGTTGTTCAGCAATGCGTTGTCTGTAATTTTTATGACAAAATTTTCATTTGTATCGCTGTCAAGATTAACAATTTTCGTGATTTCGATGGAATAGTACTGTGGAGCATCACCGTCAACCGTAGTGTATATTTGAGCGTCGCCTGTTTTTATTTCGCTGTTTTCTGCAATTTCGATTTTATTTGCTTTCTGATGAAAATTGTCAGATATTGTTCCGTACACTCCTGTTTCGGTGTTCTTTTCAAGAGTGCCTATTGAGCTGTCAGTAAAATATCCGTTAAGACTTCCTGCTTTTCCTTTGGTGCTTTTCGCAACACCGTTGATTGTGGCATATACAGCTTCTCCCGAACCGAGCGGCAGAAGCAGTGCAGTATCGTTATCGCATATTCCGTGACCGAGTGCGGCAAAATACTTATTCTCTGCGTCATAATAGGTCACTGTGCCTATTCCTGCACAGCTGTCACGAACCCACGCACCAATCAGATACATTCCGCTTGTGTTCTTTTCAGGCTTGATTTTTTTTGTAATTTCTTTTCCGTTTCGTTCAATTGTCAGTTCAATTTCATTTCCCTGTGAATTAGCAGTCGCATTCTGCAATGCCTCGTTGGTCTTTACTGCCTCGCCGTCAACCGCTTTGATTATATCGTTTACCTTCAGACCACCGCTCTTTGCAGGGCAGATATATTTGCTTCCGTCGTAATAGCTTTCAAGCTCGATAATCACGACGCCGTTATTGTAGAACCTTATTCCAAACGGTTCTCCGCCGAGATAAACGCTTTTATTGTTTTCAACCGACTCTGCAGAGATGCTGAAAAATACGGTTAAAATTGTTACTGACAGGGCAACTGATAAAATTCTCTTTAGTTTTTCAAAATTTTTCAAAAAATCACCTTCTTTCCGTTGCCTTTATTAGCTTTTGCATATATAATATAAGTAAAAATAACTTTTCTGTTATTAATAAATATTATGGAAGTAAGCTTTTTTGTTTTCGGATTAATCCGTATTATTTTCAAAAAATTTTCAAAATTTCATAAAATATTTAATTCTAATTCTGTGAGGTTTATATGGATAAGGCTAATGGTCAGCGTCTCGGACTCAGTACGGCCGAGGTCGAAAGCAGGGTTGCTCAGGGAAAGGTCAATATTTCCGCAAACCTGAAAACAAAGTCTGTAAAGCGAATTTTTTATGATAATGTCTGCACTCTGTTCAATGCAATCAACATTATACTTTTAATTGCACTGCTTCTTGTAGGCTCATACAAAAATATTCTTTTTATCGGCGTAATGATTGCAAACACCGCAATCGGAATTTTTCAGGAAATCCGTTCCAAAATCAGCGTGGATAGGCTGACAATTCTCTCCGAAAAGAAAATTACGGTGCTTCGTGACGGAAAAACAGTTGAGATAAGCAAGGAAGAAATTGTGCTTGACGATATCCTTGTGCTGTCAAGAGGAAGTCAGATTCCTGCTGACTGTGCTGTTTTTGAGGGCGAATGTAAGGTAAATGAAAGCCTTCTGACAGGCGAATCTGATTTAATTCTCAAAAAGAAAAATGATGAGCTTTTGTCGGGAAGCTTTATTGCATCGGGCAAATGCTATGCCAAGGTCAATAAGGTTGGTGCCGACTGCTACGCATCAAAAATTAACAACGAAGCAAAATATATCAAAAAAGTCAATTCGCAGATTTTAAAGTCATTTAATTCGATTATAAAGCTTTGCACCATTGTTTTGTTCCCTCTCGGAATAGCTTTTTTCATCAAACAGCTTATAATTTCAGACGGAATCCTTAAGGACGCCGTTGTTGCAACCGTAGCAAATCTTGTCGGAATGATTCCGCAGGGAATGGTACTTCTCACCAGCACAGTGCTTGCCGTTTCGATTATCAGACTTGCAAGCAAAAAGGTGCTTGTGCAGGAAATGTACTGCATAGAGTCGCTCGCCAGAGTTGATGTGCTTTGCCTGGATAAAACAGGAACGCTTACTGCCGATAAAATGGAAATTACCGAGATAATCAATTTTGGTGTGAGTGATGAGGAAATACGCACTGCGCTGTCCTCAATAGTATCCGCTTCTGATGAAATCAACGCAACGCTGTATGCTGTCAAGGACAGAGTGGGGGATACAAAGCCGCTCGAATGTAATTATTTTGATCCGTTTTCTTCCGAAACAAAGTGGTCGGGAGGAAGCTTCTCAAACGGAAAATCGTATATATTGGGAGCCGCTGAATTTATTTTGCCTGACAAAGAGAGATACGCAGAGGTTTTTGAGGAGATAGAGGGTATATGCAAGACTGTCCGAATAGTTGTGCTTGTTTCCTCTGATTCGCCTGTTTCAGATTCAAAACTTCCCGGTGACCTCACTCCTATGGCTTTAATATTGATTAAGGACACACTTCGTGATAATGTAAACGAAACGGTTAATTTCTTCAAGAAGCAGGGAGTTACACTCAAAGTAATATCGGGTGACAGCGTTAAAACCGTTCAGAATATTGCAATAGACACAGGAATTGAGGGTGCTGAAAACGCCGTTGATATGACGACTGTTACAACAAAAGAGGAGCTGTATGAGGTTGCCGAAAGATGCAATGTATTTGGCAGAGTTACTCCTATTCAGAAGAAGGAGCTTGTGCTTGCTCTAAAGGCTCACGGACATTCCGTTGCAATGACAGGTGACGGTGTAAATGATGTGCTTGCGCTCAAGGAAGCAGACTGCTCTGTTGCAATGGCTTCAGGAAGCGACGCCGCAAGGAATGTTTCTCAGCTTGTGCTTGTAAACAACGATTTTGCCTCAATGCCCGAGGTAGTGGCTGAGGGCAGACGGTCAATAAATAACCTTGAACGAAGCTCGTCCTTATATATCGTCAAAACTATCTACTCGGTTATTCTTTCAATATTTTTCATATTCTTCCCGATGAAGTA
>CALZCU010000084.1 GCA_945632055.1 uncultured Ruminococcus sp.
AAGCCTGAGTGTACATCAGGGCGAGGATACAGATATTTGCTAAAAAGACCGAAAGGTCAAAAGCAGAAATCGGTACCCTTACCTTTGTATACTCAAAATTGCAAGGGTTGGTACCGATTGGTGCTAACCCTATTTATATTCTTGTCCTGACTGTTCTCTGTGGAAAGGACACTAAATGTTTTTGCTATACTGGCAAGCTGTAATTGCAAAATATCCGTAGCCTTTGGATTTTGATTTAATCCAAATTCAAAATTCAAAGGAGATTACAGTAAATGTCAAATAATTTTATTTCAGCTCTTGAGGAGCAGTTTAATAAGGATTGTAAAGTTATAAATATTCGATATGAATATGAAGGTTTTAGCGGAAAAGAGAGATACATCATAGCAAGCTGCCTTACAGAAAAGGAAATTTGGAATAAATATCCAAAGCAAGCGAAACTCTATGCACCGTTCGTAAAGGTGGATTTGAGTTTTATAGAAGTTCGTCAAAAGTATATCAATAACGAAGATAAGTTTTGCAAAAGAGCCAAGCGCACGCAAGACATTTTTAACTTTGATGAAACTACCGCTGTGTTTCATAAGGAGCTTTTAGTTAATGATTTTGTATTGGAAAGCATTAACGAAGAGAAGGAATGTGAGTTACTTTCTACCCTTTACAAAGCTTTTGATACTTTAACAGAAAAGCAAAAATCAAGAGTTGTTAAGTATTATGTAAAAGATAAAACATTGCGAGATATTGCCGAAGAAGAGAATGTTAAATATCAAACAATAAATGAATCTCTTGAGGAAGCAATAAAAAAACTAAAAAAATTTTTCAAAACACCCTGACAAACGGGTACCCTTTGTCCAAATAAGTGAAGGGAGTAATATTCCCTTAAATTTATGAAAAGAGGTAATGATATGACGAAAGGACGTAAAGTCAAGCGAGGCGAAATATTCTTTTTTGACTTTGGTGAAACCCGAGGTTCTGTTCAGAACGGATTTAGACCGGTGATTGTTTTACAGACAGATGAAATCAATGTCCGTTCAACAACAACCATAGTAGCTCCTTTGACGGGGATCATTAAAAAGCCTTATTTCTTTTCTCATGTTTATATAGGGAAAAGATATAGGCTTGAAATTCCTTCTATGATACTTATGGAACAGATAACTACAGTGAATCAAAGTGATTTGAAGGATTGCCTTGGAAAAGTCACGGAGAAGGCACTAATCCGAACTATAAATGCTGCTTTGATGCGAACATTCGGAATTCGGCAGAATAACAGTATAAACACAGGCGATATACGTTGTTTATGCCAAAAGCACTTACAAGAATACAAACTTTTGCCGGATTTTATTATTAAGCGTTTTGATCCACTCCAGGTTAAAAAGGATAAGTGTGACAAATGTAATGACCTCGGATATGATTATGTTTTCTTTGACAAGAAGGAAGTACTTAAAAAAAGAGGAGAAACTATGGTAGGCAAAAATTAATCAAAATCGCATAATTGTCAAAGTCGGCGGACTCAGTTAAAATAAGTTTGCTGAATATTGGTCGGCTTTCAATTAAAATAAAATGTACTTAACGAAAGGAGAAACAAATGGATAAAGAAAAAAATACCAACCAAGAAACTGTAATGTTCGCTGAATATGGAGACATAGTATCCGTTGATGATGTTATGAAAATGCTTCACATTGGCAGATCAGCAGTTTATTCATTATTGCAAAACGGTGTGATAAGAACGGTTAAGGTAGGAAGAAAATACATAATCCCGAAGCAAAGCGTAACGGACTTTATTAATTCAGGATTATATTAAAAACGCATAATTGTCAAAGCCGACTGATTAAGTTAGAATAAGTCTAATGAATATTGGTCGGCTTTCAATTTGGAAAGGAGATAGCTATTATGCCGACCACAGGATATTTAAGAGAGAAAAAAGGAAGATATTATGCTGTACTGAATCTTTATGATAGTACAGGAAAGAGAATTCAGAAATCCCACGCAACAGGCTTGCCTGTTAAGAATAATAAGCGAAAAGCAGAACAGATATTAAAGCAATTATGTGTTGAGTATGACAACAAGAATTTAAACTTTTACTCCAACATAAAGGTTGCCGACTATTTCAAGAAATGGCTTGTAGCAATAAAATCAGAAGTTCGTCCTAATACTTATCGCAGCTATAAGGGAAATATGGAAAACCACATTATCCCTTACTTTGAAAAGCTGGGTACTGAGCTTCAAGAGCTAAAGCCGCATCAACTTTCCGATTATTACAAGTCGAAGGTAGGAACAATATCCGTCACAACGATAAAGCATCACCATCAAAACATATCAAAGGCTCTTGCCGACGCTGTAGAAAAGGGTTTAATATCAATAAATCCTGCAACAGCCGCCAAAACGCCAAAGCAGACAGAAAAATTCAAGGCGGAATTTCTTAACCGAGTGCAGATAAAGCAGCTATTAGCTTATCTTGAAGGAACAAGCATTTACCTGCCGACATATCTTTGTACGGTTTACGGATTCAGACGAAGTGAAGTGTTAGGCTTAAAGTGGCATAACATTGATTTTGAGAACGAAACCATATGGATTAGGGAAACCTTACAGCAAAGCACAAAGGAAATTAGCGGAGACAGTAATTATACATCATCCACAAAGACAGAAAGCAGTAACCGAACCTTGCCAATGATACCGCAGGTAAAAAAGATACTTCTTGAACAGAGGGAGCGTCAGATGAGAAACAAAGAATTTCTAAAAGACGCATATATCTCAAATGACTATGTTTGTACCTTTGATAATGGTAAGGAGATAACGCCTAATTATCTGACGAAAAAATTTCATACGCTGATTGAGAAGCAAAACGATTTTCCGCAAATCAGATTTCACGATTTACGCCATAGCGTTGCAAGTAATCTGTTGAACGATGGATTTACTACTGTTCAGGTTGCCGAATGGCTGGGACACAGCAGTTCAACAACCACATTAAAATTTTATGCTCACATTGACAAAACCTCAAAATTAGCAATTGCAAACAGCCTGCAAGCGGATTGATTTCTACACTTTTTCTACAACATTTGAAGCCACTGTAAACACCAAAGTGGTGGAACTACGGTGGAACTGATGTGAAATTGAAAAAATCAGAAGAAAAACGACAAAAGAAAAAATCCTCAAAAACGGCTTGTTTAAGCCATTTTCAAGGACTTGTTTGTGGCAGGGGCAGAAGGACTCGAACCCTCGGCACGCGGTTTTGGAGACCGCTGCTCTACCAACTGAGCTATACCCCTATATTCTGTTTTGCGGTTTCTTTGCAGCCGCTGCAATTGCTGTTTTGCTGCGGAATTTCAACGCAGGATTTATTTTACCATTAAATGCGAGATTTGTCAATAGAAAATCTAAAAATAAAGTGGGATTTTTGAATGTGTTAAAATGATATGACCCAATAAAAAAGAGAAGTAACTTCAAAATATGGTATAATGAGATTGCTACAAAACATTAACCAAAGAAAGAAGTACTTCTCATAAATATAATAACACAAGAAGCAAAGAAAAAGCAAGCAGTAATTATGACATGTTTCGAGATTTTTGCAAAATGACGGAAAATTTGCAGCAGCTTATCAACTCTCGATTGTGATTTATTCAGCTATACCTAAAATACTCTGATTTGCAGGCTTTGCATTACATAGAGTGCGGCTTGATTCAGCTTATCGTCATTCGACGCAACGCAGGAAGAGTCCACTGAAATTTCCGCTTCGGGGAGGGCTGTTTTGGCAAGCACTGCGTTTGAAATTACGCATATGTTCGTCACAACTCCGCACAGCTCAATGCTGTCGAATTTTTCCTCTCTCAGATAATCAAAAAGCTCTGCCGAGCCGAAGCACGGCTTGCAAAAGCACCTGTCACCCTGCATCTGCATTTCGGCTGTCTTTCCGTAAAGGCAATGTCCTTCTGTACCTTTTATGCAATGCTCAACAGGCAGGTTTCTGCCCTCGCTTGTCTGAAGATAATCACTGCCGTGAGTGTCAAGCGTGAAGATTATTTCCCAGCCGTCATTGCGGTATTTTTCAATTTTTTCTGCAATTCTTCTGTCAAGCTCCTCTGCTCCCCTAAAGCCGAGCGAGCCTGTGACAAAATCGTTCTGATAGTCAACAACGATAAGGCACTTTTTCATATCAATCTTCCTTTAACTCAACAGGGTTTTCGTCAAAGCCCTCAATCTGAAATTTCAATCCGCAGGTTGAACATTCAAAATACGGCTCTCCGTTGTTTTTTTCGTCCTGAATAAGAAGCATAGGACTTTCACAAAACGGACAAAGCTTTAATTCATTTTTCATAGCAGCACCTCGTTACAGATAATTATGATAATCCATTATACTATATATATGTATGCGTTGTAAACAATTTTTTCTTTACAAATCGGCTCAAAAGGAATAAACTATATAATAGTAATAAAATGCTTTGAAAAATTTTCGGAGGTGCCCGATGGATAGCAAAAATATGGCTTTGCTGTGCGACTTTTACGAGTTTACAATGTCGAACGGCTATTTCAAAAACGGATTTTATAAGCAGAATGTATACTTTGATGTCTTTTTCCGCAAGGTTCCCGACAACGGCGGCTTTGCTGTTGCCGCAGGTCTGGAACAGGTGATTGAATATATCAAAAATCTTCATTTTGACGACAGCGATATTGAATATCTGCAAAGCAAGGGGATTTTTGACGATGAGTTCCTTGATTATCTCAGAAATTTCAAATTCAGCGGAGATATTTACGCTGTTCCCGAGGGAACTCCCGTATTCCCGAATGAACCGATTATGACGGTAAAGGCTCCTGCAATTGAGGCTCAGCTCATTGAAACCTTTGTACTGCTCACGCTCAATCATCAGACGCTTATTGCAACGAAGGCAAACAGAATTGTCCGTGCGGCGCAGGGCAGGGCGGTGCTTGAATTTGGCTCAAGAAGAGCTCAGGGTGCAAGCGGTGCGGTTGACGGAGCGAGAGCGGCCTATATCGGCGGCTGTGCCGGAACAGCCTGTGCACTTACAGACAAGCTCTACGATGTTCCCGCAGGCGGCACAATGGCTCATTCGTGGATTCAGATGTTCGACAGTGAATATGACGCATTCAAGGCTTACTGCGAGCTTTATCCCGACAATCCGACCTTGCTTGTCGACACCTACAACACCCTCAAAAGCGGTGTGCCGAATGCGATTAAGGTGTTCAAGGAGGTTCTTCTTCCGAAGGGCAAAACGGAGTTTTCAATCAGGCTTGATTCGGGAGATATTTCCTATCTTTCCAAAAAGGCGAGAAAAATGCTTGATGAGGCAGGCCTTGAAAGCTGCAAAATCGTCGCTTCAAATTCGCTTGACGAGTATCTCATTCGTGACCTTATGATGCAGGGCGCAAAGATTGATGTTTTCGGAGTGGGAGAGAGGCTGATAACCTCCTCAAGCTCGCCTGTTTTCGGCGGGGTGTACAAGCTGGTTGCCGTTGAAAACAAGGGCGGAGAGATTGTTCCGAAAATCAAGGTGAGCGAAAATACTACTAAAATCACAAATCCTCATTTCAAAAAGGTTTACCGCTTCTATGACAACGAGAGCGGAAAGGCTCTTGCCGATGAGCTGTGCGTTTATGAC
>CALZCU010000085.1 GCA_945632055.1 uncultured Ruminococcus sp.
AGGGGAGCCTTGGATGTAATAGCAAAGTATTGTTGTTATTAATCTTATATTTGCTAACTATCCGAGTTTTTCTTTATGAAACTGCTTGAGTTAAGTGTCAAGATTCTTTTTGGAATATGCCTGCTTAAAGGGAACAACCTCGCCGTTTTCCTCCTTAACGCTCACATTGTCAAGCGTACTGTCAAACTGCGCTCTGATTTCTCCAAGGTAGATTTTATACAGCTTCTTCTGCTCCTCCTGCTCCTGTGCATTTAGCCCCTGCTCACGCTTCTTTTTGGCAAGCTCATTGATTCTGTTCAACAAATTTTTATCCATATCAATACCTCACTGTCCGATAAATATACAAAAATAATAACACAAAATCAAATATACTACAAGTGAATAATCATTAATATTCTGCAAAAAATATAATCACCCAATCATTAAAAGGCGGTGTACCACCGCAGGTAATTCGGGCAGACAGGCTGATATTGCCAAATCTTCTCTGCCCGGCTGTTTACGAGCTATTTTCAATATAGTTAAAAAGGCGGTTATGTTATGAGCAATAAATCAGACAAGAAAAAAGAAAAGTATCCGATTGAATTTCCGTCACGCACGGGCGAAATTAAACGCTCGCCGATTGTCGATGTTGTAAACAACGAAATCTATCCCCTTGAGCTTGGAAGTTCCAGACGCAGCAGCGGTGTGCAGATTGATTCGATGAACAGCATCGCCGAGGTTGTCGCTACCGAAGCAGAAGCTGATACGGCAGGGCAAACCATTCACGGACGGTAAATGTCGGAAGATAAAGAATTGAAGTGTCGGAGTTCACTGCTCCGACGCTTTCTTTTACGCCGAGCTGATTCATAATTATCCTAACCCTGAGCTGATGATAAAAGTCCGTTGCTATTGCAAGGTCAGTGCTGAGCTTGTTCTCCTCTATCACCTGCATTGAGAATTTAATATTCTCGGTTGTGTTTGTCGACTTGTCCTCTTTATACAGTCGGCTTTCATCAATTCCCTTTTCGCTCAGAGCTTCAAAAATCGACTGTGCTTCGCTCATCGGCTCATCAGCACCCTGTCCTCCCGAAAGCACTGCGCTTGCATTGCTGTGACTTTTTAGATATTTTTCTGCGCCGCTGATTCTTCCTCTGAGGACTGCTGAAGGCCCCCAGGGCTTCACCTGTGCGCCGAGAACAATTGCAGTTGCATTTTCAGCAGGAGTCTGAAGCGCCGCCCAAGTCATAAGCGAGGTTACCACACCGCCGTATACGGCAAATATTACAAAGCAGATATTTACGGCTCTGTAAATGAATTTCGTGAGCCTTCGGCGGCAGAAAAACATTTTTACCGCCCTGTGAATCGGAGAAACACAGACGCAGAAAATCCAGATACAGAGTGCAATTCCCGAAAGATTTCCCGGATTTATTATGCCCTGAAACATAGGAATGATGAAAAGAACTGCAAAAGCAACTGCAAGAATTGCAAGGATACTGCGTATAATTAGGAATAAGGTCTTTTTCATATTAGCTCCTTTATTGTATTGCCGACTACTGCAAAGCATATTTGCAAGCGGCATTATATTTATGCAAACACCGATTACATCTGTATTTTATCACACATTATCTGCAATTTCCAGCATTTCAACAAATATTGTTGACTAAACAAAAATAATGTGATATTATGTAGTTAGCAACAACTAACTGACAAAAGAGGTAATTTTATGAAAACTCTTGATGATTTAAAGCTCGGTCAGACGGGCGTTGTTTCACGCCTCGGCTCATCGGGTGCGCTCCGCCGCAGAATAATTGATATGGGAATTACACCCGGAGCTACCGTTAAAAAGCTGAAAACAGCTCCCTTCGGCGACCCGATTGTCATAATCGTGCGTGGCTATGAGCTGAGCCTGCGTGTAAGCGAGGCAAAGGAAATTTTTCTTGAGGACTGATACATATGCTTCAAAATAATGAGGATAAAAATAAAACGATAAGCGTTGTGCTTGCAGGCAACCCCAACTGCGGCAAGACAACGCTGTTCAATCAGCTTACGGGAAGCAAGCAGTATGTGGGAAACTGGCCGGGAGTTACTGTTGAAAAAAAATCAGGCAAGGTCAGAAACTCCCTCGGCAGGGATATTGAGGTTGTCGACCTTCCGGGAATTTACTCCCTATCCCCATACACTCCCGAGGAAATCGTGACGAGAAACTGTCTGCTCAACGATGACCCCGATGTGATAATAGACATAATCGACGCTACAAATCTTGAGCGAAATCTATATCTCACCACACAGCTTGCCGAGCTTGCAAGACCTGTTGTAATTGCGCTGAATATGTGCGATGTGATTGAAAAGAACGGCGATAAAATCGACATTCCTTTTCTTGAAAAACAGCTCGGCATACCGATAATTCCGATTTCTGCAAGCAAAAATGTCGGAATCGACAGGCTTGTTGAAAAGGTGGTACAGCTTTATGACAGGGGAAAATATGTGCCTGTCAAGAATATTTATTCCTACGGTGTTGACCGAACACTGCGTGAGATTGAGGAAGCTCTTGAGGGAATAAAACAGCACAGCTACCACCGCAAACGCTGGACTGCCGTCAAGCTGTTTGAGGGCGACAAAGTCACCTGGGAGCATTACAATTTCACAGATGAACAGAAAGCTCACATCAACCTACACATTGACGAGGTTCACACCTCAAAAAATGTCGACAGGGAAATGATAATTGCAGATGAACGCTACAAATACATATGCTCAATCACGCAAAAGGCTGTCATCAGAAAACGGCCTGCCGACTATCTGAGCATTTCGGATAAAATCGACAAGGTTGTCACCAACAGATTTTTTGCCCTGCCGTTCTTTCTGCTCGTTATGCTTTCGGTGTTTATGGTCACCTTCGGCGCACCCGGAACACTTCTCCGTGACGGAGCAACCTATCTGATTACCGATGTGCTTGGCGGAGGACTTGAGTCGCTTCTGACCTCGGTGAACGCCTCAGCGTGGGCGCAAAGCCTTGTGATTGACGGAATAATCGCAGGCGTAGGCTCTGTGGTATCGTTTTTGCCGCAGATTATGCTGTTGTTCACTCTGCTTTCTCTGCTTGAGGACAGCGGCTATATGTCGAGAGCGGCATTCATAATGGATAAACTGCTTCGGTACATAGGCTTGTCGGGCAGAGCCTTTGTGCCTATGCTGATGGGCTTCGGCTGTACAGTTCCTGCCGTTCTTGCAACAAGAACGCTTGAAAATGAAAAGGATAAGCGGCTCACAATTCTCATCACACCGTTTATGTCCTGCTCGGCAAAAATGCCCGTTTATCTGCTGTTTATCTCCTACTTTTTTGCAGATTACGGACCGCTTGTAATTTTCGGAATATATCTGCTCGGAATGGTCGTTGCGGTGCTTACTGCACTTCTGTTCAAAAGCACTGTACTGAAGGGCAAAAACGCTCCGTTTGTAATGGAGCTTCCACCCTACCGTATGCCCTCGCCGAAGAGCCTGTGGCTTCACATCTGGGACAGACTGAAGGATTTTCTTGTCAGGGCAGGAACAGTGCTTCTCGGAGCTTCAATTCTTATATGGTTTCTGCAAAGCTTTGACTTCTCTATGCAGATGGTCAGCCCCGACGAGAGTATGCTTGCTTCAATCGGCAAGTTCATCTCTCCCGTCTTTGCAGTCTGCGGCTTCGGCGACTGGAGAGCGTCGGTTTCACTCGTTACGGGAATTGCCGCCAAGGAGAGCGTTGCCTCAACTCTTGCTGTGCTTTATCCCGGAGCAAGCCTTGCAGGTGCATTTACTCCGCTTTCGGCGCTGTCGTTCCTTGTTTTCGTTTTGCTGTATACACCCTGTATTGCGGCTCTTTCTGCAATTCATAAGGAAATGGGAAGCCTTAAGTGGACTGCGCTGACTGTCGTTTATCAGATTTTTGTCGCCTGGCTGGCTTCGGCGCTTATTTTCCAGTTCGGAACGCTTATTATTAATTTGGGAATGATTTAAATGCTTTTCGGAATACCGATTGCCGACATCGTTGTCGGTGTCATAGCACTGCTCCTTGTCGGGCTGTGCATATACACTGTTTTCAGAAAAAAGAAAAAATGCTGTACAAAATGCAGTGGCTGTCCGTATTCGGATAAATGCGGTGGAAGCTGTGAACATAACAATAAGAAGAAATAACAAAACGGCAGGAATTGCATTAGCTTTTCCTGCCGTTTTACCGTTAGTATATTTAGAAAACTATGTATTATCGTTTTTGTAATCAAACTCGTGATACATATTCTCAAGGGTTGAGAGCCTGTCTATATACGGAGTTTCAACAGCGCCGTCGAACTTTGTTTCCTTCTTGCTCTTGAGCACCTCCATAGCCGATTTATCAGGCATATTAATTGTTCCTGCGCCTGCAACACAGCCGCCCGGACAAGCCATTCCCTCAAGCAGATAGCCGTCATACTTGCCTGCCTTTGCCATTCTGAGCAGCTTTGCGCACTCGTCAAGTCCCTGTGCGTTGGCAATCTTAACCTCACGGGTTGGGTCAAGCTCTGAAATTGCATTTACAACTGCCTTTGCAACACCGCCGCTTACTGCAAAGCCTCTGCCGTCTGCACTTGAGAATGAGAGCTTTTCATCATCCTCGGGAAGTGAAGCAAAGTCAACCTCCTTTGCGGAGAACATTCCTGCAACCTCCTCAAAGGTGAGTACAAAGTCAATGTCGCTTCGGATACTTCTGCGGCTTGCCTCAAGCTTTTTAGCGGCGCAGGGTCCAATAAATGCAACCTTACAGCCGGGGAAACGCTGTTTTGTCAGTCTGCCTGTAAGCACCATCGGAGTGAGAGCCATTGAAATGTACGGCGCAATTGTGGGAAAGTTCTTCTTTGCCATCACACTCCACGCAGGACAGCACGAGGTAGCCATAAACGGCTGTTTGGCGGGAACCTCCTCCATAAAGTCCTTTGCCTCCTCAACAGTACAGAGGTCGGCGCCGACAGCAACCTCAACAACATCGGCAAAACCTAATGCCTTGAACGCATTTCTGATTTTATTTGACGGAAGTCCTCCGAACTGACCTGCAACAGCAGGAGCAACTGCGGCATAAACAGGGGTATCGCTCTGAATAGCCTTGATTGTCTGGAAAATCTGGCTCTTGTCAACAATTGCGCTGAAAGGACAGCTTACAAGGCACATACCGCAGGAAACGCACTTGTCATAGTCAATTTCTGCTCTGCCGTGCTCGTCACTGTGGATAGCCTTCATACCGCAGGCTGCCGCACAGGGGCGTTCCTGCTTAATGATTGCATTATAAGGGCAGGCACTTTTGCACTTGCCGCACTTGATACATTTTTCCTGGTCAATCTGCGACTTGCCGTGAACGATTGAGATTGCGCCCTTGGGGCAAACCTCGGTGCAGGGATGCTCAAGACAGCCCTGACAGCCGTCGCTGACGAACACACGCTTTTCGGGGCAGCTGTGGCAGGCGAATTTGATGATATTAATAAGCGGAGGAGCGTAGAACTTTTCGTCAACCATACTTTCCTCAACACCTGTGGAAACGGGAGCCTGCTCGTGAACAGGGAGCAGTGGAAGTCCCATTGCAAGGCGGAGTCT
>CALZCU010000086.1 GCA_945632055.1 uncultured Ruminococcus sp.
AGGTTGCACAAATAAACCGCAGTAATGCTGACGCATTACGAGGATTTTTTGGGCAAGCTGGCGGAAAATATGCAAGCAAGATGTGCAAACAACTCTCAGTGTGATTTAATCAGTGGTTCCTAAAATAAGGCGGATGGTGAAACCTTGAATTTTTCTTTCGATAATTTTGCAAAAGAGGGACTGCACGAGGAGTGCGGTGTTTTCGGAATATTCAGCGACGGCACAATTAACCCTGCATATGCCTGCTACAACGGCTTGCTTGCGCTTCAGCACAGAGGTCAGGAAAGCTGCGGCATTGCCGTGTCTGATGACGGTGTAATTGATTATCACAAAAATATGGGACTTGTGACAGAGGTGTTCAACAACAGTATCCTCGATTCACTTAACGGTCAAATGGGTATTTCACATGTCCGTTATTCAACGGCAGGCGGCTCTGTGCTGGAAAATGCACAGCCGCTTGTTATGCGTTATGTCAAGGGTACTCTTTCAATTGCTCATAACGGCAATCTGACAAATGCAATTGAAATCCGCAGACAGCTTGAACAGAGGGGCGCAATTTTTCAGACTACAATTGACTCTGAGGTTATTTGCTATGTAATTGCTCGTGAAAGGCTTAAATGCCACTCTGTTGAGGAGGCTGTCGCTCGTGCTATGCAGCTTCTTGAGGGCGCATATTCTCTGCTTGTGATGAGTCCGAAAAAGCTGATTGCCGCAAGAGATCCCCACGGCTTCCGTCCTCTTTGTATGGGCAAATATAACGATTCAATAGTATTTGCCAGCGAAAGTGCAGCTATTGACGCTTGCGGAGCGGAATTTATCCGTGATGTCGAGCCGGGCGAGATTATTGTCGTAAACAGCGAGGGCGTACGCAGCATAAAGCCTGATTTTGCAGAGAAGAAAAAGTCCTTATGTATTTTTGAATACATTTATTTTGCAAGAAGCGACTCCTTTATTGACGGAGTGAGCGTGTACGAAGCAAGAAAGCAGGCGGGCCGTATTCTTGCAAGGACTTATCCTGTTGAAGCCGATATGGTAATCGGTGTTCCCGAATCAGGTATCGACGCCGCTATCGGCTATAGCGAGGAGTCGGGCATACCGTATGAAAAGGCGATTGTAAAAAACAGCTACATCGGAAGAACCTTTATTAAGCCAAGCCAGAGTGAGAGAATGAAGAGTGTTAAAATTAAGCTCAATCCGATTGTCGATATGATAAAGGGCAAGCGTGTTGTTATAATTGACGACAGCATAGTGCGAGGCACAACAGTTGACAGAATAGTAACGATGCTTCGTGAGGCAGGTGCAAAAGAGGTTCATATGAGAATAAGCTCACCTCCGTTTATGTGGCCCTGCTATTACGGAACAGATATTCCGTCAAAGGGCGAGCTTATCGCCTGTAACCACTCAATTGAGGAAATTACAAAGCTGAGCGGAGCCGATTCATTGGGTTATCTCCCTGCCGAGTCACTTCGTGAAATGATTAATAATGCGCCGATTGGCTTTTGTGACGCTTGCTTCACTGGCAAATATCCTGCCCCTATTACCAAGGAAACCTTTAAGGGCAAGGAGAGAGGCGGAATGAATTTTTAGTCTAATAATTTTTCTCTTACAGAATAATTATATATTTAGCCAAAATTATCCCAAATTTTGAAAGGATGTAAATAATGGAAAAAAATACATATGAATCACCCTTGTCAGCAAGATATGCAAGCAAGGAAATGAAGTATATATTTTCTCCCGACAAAAAGTTCAGAACCTGGAGAAAGCTCTGGATTGCACTTGCTGAGTCTGAAATGGAGCTTGGACTTCCAATCACTCAGGAGCAGATTGACGAGCTGAAAGCAAATGCAGACGACATAAACTATGAGGTGGCTCAAGAAAGAGAAAAGCTTGTACGCCACGATGTTATGTCCCATGTTTACGCTTACGGTGTTCAGTGCCCAAATGCAAAGGGAATTATTCACCTTGGTGCAACCTCATGCTATGTCGGAGATAATACCGATATTATTATTATGACAGAGGGCTTACAGCTTATCAGAAATAAGCTTATCACCGTTATTCGCAATCTTTCAAAATTTGCTGATGAATACAAGGCTCTACCGACTCTTGCGTTCACTCATTTTCAGCCTGCACAGCCCACAACCGTAGGCAAGAGAGCTACTCTCTGGATTCAGGAACTTTTAATGGATTTAGAAGATGTTGAGTATCAGCTCTCAAAGGCAAAGCTTCTCGGTTCAAAGGGTACAACAGGTACTCAGGCAAGCTTTCTTGAGCTTTTTGACGGCGACCACGCAAAATGCAAGGAGCTTGATAAAAAGATTGCCGAGAAAATGGGCTATCAGGCTTGCTTCCCCGTATCGGGACAGACCTATTCGAGAAAGCTTGATTCTCAGTTCTTGAATGTACTTGCGGGTATCGCTCAGTCTGCTTCAAAATTTTCAAACGATATAAGACTTTTACAGCACCTCAAGGAGGTTGAGGAGCCGTTTGAGAAGAATCAGATTGGTTCGTCTGCAATGGCTTATAAGCGCAATCCTATGAGAAGCGAGCGCATTGGCTCTCTTTCAAGATATGTTATGTGCGATGTCCTCAACGGCTACTTCACAACAGCTACTCAGTGGTTTGAGAGAACTCTTGACGACTCTGCAAATAAGCGTTTGAGCGTTCCCGAAGCATTCCTCGCTGTTGACGGTATTCTCTCTCTTTATTCAAATGTTGCAGACGGTCTTGTAGTATACCCGAAGGTTATCGAGCAGAGGTTGAGAAAAGAGCTTCCGTTTATGGCTACCGAGAACATTATGATGGACGCTGTGAAAAAAAGAGGAGCAGACAGACAACAGCTCCACGAGAAAATTCGTGTTCATTCAATGGCGGCTTCCAAGGTTATCAAGGAGGAGGGCGGCGAAAACGACCTTCTTGAGCGTATTGCAAATGATGATGCCTTCGGAGTAACACTTGAGGAGCTTGAGAACATTCTCCAGCCTGAAAAATATACAGGCAGAGCCAAAGAGCAGACCGAGGATTTCTTAAATGAATTTGTAAAGCCTGTGCTTGACAGGTATCAGGACATAGAATCCGATAAACCCGAAATTAATGTATAATAATCTGTAATTACACATATGCAGTCATCACATTCGATTTCTGCAAGAAGGAGTTATTAGTTATGGTAAAAGCAATTGTTGGTGCCAACTGGGGCGACGAGGGAAAGGGCAAAATTACTGATGTTCTTGCCAATGACAGCGACATTGTAATTCGCTTTCAGGGCGGCGCAAACGCAGGACATACAATCGTAAACGATTACGGAAAATTTGCGCTTCATCAGCTTCCGTCAGGTGTTTTTCATCAGAATATTACGAACATAATCGGCAACGGCGTTGCCTTCAGCGTTGAAAACTTTGTAAGCGAAATGGCTCACCTCAAGGAAAGAGGAGTGCCTGAGCCAAACATTATTATTTCTGACAGAGCGCAAATTGTAATGCCCTACCATGTGGCTTTTGACTGCTATGAGGAGGAGCGTTTAGGCAAAAACTCATTCGGCTCAACAAAGAGCGGTATTGCTCCGTTCTACTCCGACAAGTATTCAAAAATCGGTTTTCAGATTAACGAGCTGTACGATGATCCCGATTCTCTAAAAGAGAAAATTCATCACGCCCTTGAAATCAAAAACGCAACTCTCACAAACCTCTACAACAAGCCTCCGATAACAGAGGAGGAGGTTTTTGACAAGCTTATGGAGTACAAGGAGCTTCTTGCACCTTATGTAGGCGACGCTTTTACCTTTATTCACAAGGCTTTAAAAGAGGGCAAGAATATACTGCTTGAAGGTCAGCTCGGTTCACTCAAGGACACTGACTTCGGTATTTATCCAATGGTTACCTCATCTAACACAATTGCAGGCTACGGCGCAGTCGGCGCAGGTATTCCTCCATATGAAATCAAGGATGTAATCACAGTTGTAAAGGCATATTCAAGTGCAGTAGGCGCAGGCGAATTTGTTTCTGAGATTTTCGGAGATGAGGCTGATGAGCTTCGCAGGCGTGGCGGTGACGGCGGAGAGTATGGCGCTACAACAGGCAGACCTCGCCGTATGGGCTGGCTCGACCTTGTTGCAACACGCTACGGCTGTATGGTTCAGGGCGCAACACAGGTTGCCTTTACAGTTCTTGATGTTCTCGGTTATCTCGAAGAAATCCCCGTTTGCGTGGGTTATGAGCTTGACGGAGAGATTATCGACTATTTCCCGTCAACTACAAAGCTCAAAAGATGCAAGCCTGTTATTAAAAAGCTCAAGGGCTGGAATTGCTCAATCTCCGGAATTACCGAATATGACAAGCTTCCCAAGGAGTGCCGTGAATACATTGAATTTGCCGAAAAGGAAATCGGTGTACCTATTACAATGGTATCAAACGGCCCTGCAAGAAGCGATATAATTTACAGATAAGGTTGATTACCAATATGGTAAAAATCAGGCTGCCTCAAAGTATCGGTTTATTTTGAGACAGCCGATTATTAATAAAAACGAAGGAAGGTCAGAATATGGGAAATAAAGAAACTGTAATTGTTCTTGATTTTGGCGGTCAGTACAATCAGCTCATAGCTCGCAGAGTTCGTGAATTTAATGTATACTGTGAAATATTGCCATATACTGTTGATATTCAGAGGATTAAGGAAATTGCTCCAAAGGGAATTATTTTTACAGGCGGACCTAACAGTGTTTACGATGAAACTTCTCCGCACTATACTCCCGAAATTTTCAAGCTCGGCATACCGATACTCGGTATCTGCTATGGCTGTCAGCTTATGGCACATTCATTGGGAGGCACTGTTACTCCTGCCGCTGACAATTCATCGAGTGAATACGGTAAAACCGAAACAAAATACAACACAGGCGATGTTTTATTCAATGGACTTCCCGAAAGCGGTATTTCCTGGATGAGCCATCGTGATTATATAAGCAAAGTACCCGAAGGCTTCAGCGTTACAGCAACAACAGCCGTATGCCCGACAGCCGCAATGTCCTGTTCCGAGAAAAAGCTTTATGGAGTGCAGTTCCATCCCGAGGTAAACCACACCGAAAACGGCAAGGATATGCTTAAGTCCTTCCTTTACGATGTCTGCGAATGTAAGGGCGAGTGGAAGATGGAAAGCTTCATCAACACTACAGTCGAGCAGCTCCGTCAGCAGATAGGAGATAAGGGAGTTGTCCTCGGACTTTCGGGAGGAGTAGATTCCTCTGTTGCCGCCGCACTTTTAAGCAAGGCTGTCGGCAAACAGCTCACTTGCGTTTTTGTAGATCAGGGACTTATGCGTAAGGATGAGGGAGATTTTGTTGAAGAAACCTTCACAAAGCTTTTTGATATGAACTTTGTACGCATTAACTGCCAAGAGGAATTTCTCTCAAAGCTCAAGGGAGTAGTTGATCCCGAAAAGAAAAGAGAGATTATCGGAAAAGAATTTTATAAGGTGTTCTGGAACAAGATTCGTGAAAGCTACGGAAGCGGATATTTTGCTCAGGGCACAATTTATCCCGACCGAATTGAAAGCGGCAAGGGCGATGCGGCAAAGATAAAAAC
>CALZCU010000087.1 GCA_945632055.1 uncultured Ruminococcus sp.
GCAAGCTCGTAGACAGAACGCTCTATGTTTCAATATGGGGTGCAAAGGACTCTTCGTATGATGAAATTAAAACGCACAATGAGCTGACAAGCAAGGGCGGTTCAAGCTATTCCGTAAAGGCTTGGAGAGTATATTATAAGGACGGCAAGGAGGTTGACCGCCAGTCGCTCGGCTCATCTTCATATGACAGCGACCACGGCTATGTGTTCATTGAGGCTGATAACGACAGCAACGCAAAGAATACGAATGTTGACAACCGCCCGGCTGCATCGAAGTTAGAGAGCAGTGAGCCTGAAAGCAGTAAGCCTGAGAGTAGCAAGCCTGAGAGCAGTAAGCCTTCAAGCAGCTCATCAGAGCCTAAGCCTACTGAAAAGCCTACAGAAAAACCAACAGAAAAGCCTACAGAAAAGCCGACGGATAAGCCAACGGAAAAGCCGACTGATCCTCCGTCAACAGATTCTCCGACAGATAATACTGAAGGATAAATCAGAGATTTTCAAAAATAAATAATAATAAAAAACTCCCTTTTGCAGATAATAGTGCAGAAGGGAGTTTTTATATGATAAGAAGAATCGGCACATATACAATCGGCTTTGAGGAAATGCCTTCAATTGCAGGCTTTGCTTCCGTTGCAGGAAAGCTTGAGTCGCAGGGGCCTCTCGGAAAAGCCTTTGACAAAATAATATATGACAGCTACAACGGGCAGGATACCTATGAGAAGGCGGAAAGCCGTTTTCAGGCTGAGGCTGTTACAAGGGCGCTTACAAAGGCAAGGATTAAGGCGGAGGAGGTCGGCTATATCTTTGCAGGCGACCTGCTCAATCAGTGCATCGGCTCAAGCTACGGACTGATTGACTTTGACATTCCCTACCTCGGTCAGTACGGAGCCTGTTCAACAATGGCACAGGGCTTGATTATGGCGTCCGTTTTTGTTGAAAGCGGAGCCGCCGATGCGGCAATGTGCGTAACCTCGTCGCATTTCTGCTCAGCCGAAAGGCAGTACCGTTTTCCGCTCGAATACGGAAGCGTGCGTACTCCGACTGCTCAGTGGACGGTTACGGGTGCAGGAAGCTGTGTGCTGAAAAATACAAAAAAAGGTCCGTGCATAGCCAGAGCAACGGTCGGCAGAATTGTTGACCTCGGCGTGAAGGACGCAAACAATATGGGAGCGGCAATGGCTCCTGCGGCGGCTCAGACTCTTAAGGACTATTTTACCGATACAGGCACTTCTCCCTGTGACTATGACCTCATTCTGACGGGAGATCTGGGTGAGGTGGGGAGCAAGTCGCTCTACGATTTACTGCTGCTTGAGGACATCGACATCAGAAACAGGCACAACGACTGCGGTCTGATGATTTACGACAGAAACAAGCAGGATGTTCACGCAGGCGGCTCAGGCTGCGGCTGTGCGGCTTCGGTTTTCTGCTCGAAAATTCTGAGCGATTTGAGCAGCGGAGTTTACAATAATATTCTGTTTATGGCAACAGGTGCGCTTATGAGTCCCACCTCTTGTGGTCAAGGTGAAAATATTCCGTCTATTGCACATCTTATTAATGTAAAAAACAGATAAATTTTAAAAAGTATCTGTTCAAAACGAAATTCTTGTGCTATAATATAATCGCAACTGTAAAAGGCTTGTTTATTTTTCTTATTCAGAAAATTGTTTAAAAGCAGACGGGCATAACAGGCTTCGTATTATCGGCTGGTTTGTTTGATTTGCAGACGGATACAGACTGTCTTTTGCGGTAAGTATTATTGGGAGTTGTGTTTATGTTTGGCAGAATCCAAAGAATTGATAATAAAGTTCTTGAACGCATGGGCAAAATTCATAAGCCGGCGCTCAATAAGCTTATGGTTGCCGTATCCCGTGCAGGCAATGTCGGATTTGTCTGGTGGGCAATCTGCGCTGTATTTTTGCTTCGTGAGGAATGGCGGCTGACAGGCTATAATATAATAATTGCCCTCACGCTTTCGCATATTATGGGCGAGGTAATAATAAAGCATCTCGTCAAGCGTGTTCGTCCCTGCCACAGACTGAGCGAAGATGAACAGCTTATAAACAGACCGAGATTTTACTCTTTCCCCTCAGGACACACAACCGCCTCGTTTGCCGTTGTGGGAGTTGTTCTTCTGCGGTGCAGAATGATTACCTTCCTGCCGATTTTAATTCTGGCGGCATTAATCGGATTTTCCAGAATTTACCTGAGAGTGCATTACCTCACAGATGTCGTAGTGGGCGTGCTTCTCGGCTTCGTCTGCGGAGTCTGCACAGTGCTTGTGTTCAATGCAGTTGTGCCCGTATAATTCAAAATAGCTTCACCCCTCCGTACGGAGGGGGTTTTGTTTTGCCCGAGCCGCTCAGCTTAGTATAATTTTCAGCTTTCCGTCAATACTTAACATAACACTATACTTTGGGGGTTATGTTGTGCAGTACGGAAAAGTTGAAATATGCGGAGTAAACACCTCACAGCTCAAGCTGTTAAAGGAAAGTGAAAAAAGAGAGCTTCTGTCAATCATTAAAAACGGTACAGAAGAAGAGCGAAAAAAGGCGAGAGAAAAGATGATTAACGGCAATCTGCGCCTTGTTTTGTCTGTTATTCAGCGTTTTACAAACAGAGGAGAAAACCCCGACGACCTTTTTCAGGTCGGTGTAATAGGACTGATTAAGGCTATTGATAACTTCGACCCAAGCCTTGATGTGCGTTTCAGCACCTACGGAGTGCCGATGATAATCGGAGAAATTCGCAGATACCTGCGGGACAACAATTCCGTAAGAGTTTCCCGTTCAATGAGAGATACCGCCTACAAGGCAATGCAAATTAAGGAGGAGCTTACAAATAAGAACGACAGAGAGCCGACAGTCGAGGAGATTGCAAAAATAATGGGTGTTCCGAAGGAAACCGTTGTGCTTGCCCTTGAAGCAATCGTTGAGCCTGTTTCGCTTTACGAGCCTGTTTTCTCGGATGGAAACGATACAATTTATGTTATGGATCAGATAGGCGACAAGAGCGACGACTCAACCTGGCTTGAGGAAATTGCGGTTAAAGAGGCAATAAAAAGCCTCTCCGACAGGGAGAAGCGTATTCTGTCAATGCGTTTTTTCAAAGGAAAAACGCAGATGGAGGTCGCAAACGAAATAGGCATTTCGCAGGCACAGGTCAGCAGAATCGAAAAGGGTGCGCTTGAAACAATCAAGAAGAATATTTAGGAAACAGCATCATAAAACAGTTGATAATCTGCCCGCAATGGATTATAATGTATTAAAGAGATTAATTTATGGCAACATCGCACAATAAGCGTGAATAATTTATTGCAGGGTTGATAGTTTATGAACATAAATGATTTTCGCCTTCTTTGCACAGATGAATCAATCCAAATGACTGAGCATGCTCATAGGCGATGCAGAGAACGCAATATCAAACTTGATGAGATTAAGCAGTGTATATCATATGGTGAAATTATTGAGGAGTATCCTGAGGATTATCCGTTTCCATCAGCACTGATAATGGAATGTACTGTTGGAAAGCCTCTGCATGTTGTAGCAGGAATATGCGATAATTACATCTGGATAATAACGGCTTATCGCCCTGATTCAGTCAAATGGGAAAATGATTTTAAGACACGAAAGGAGCAGTAGATATGACTTGTTTTTATTGTAAAGGCAATATGAAAGAAAGCACGACCACATATATGGAAGATTTGGGAAGCTGTATTGTTATAATTAAAAATGTTCCCTGCACAAAATGCAGTCAATGCGGTGAGGTTTCATATAACGGCACTGTTATCCGACAAATTGAGAAAATCATTGAACAGCTGAAAAATTCTCTGACAGAGGTTGCCATTGTAAATTTCAGTACGAATGTTGCTTAAGGAAACGCTTATTGAACAAGTCCTTGTGTGTCGATATACTATACGATAATAGAAAGCCGTCTGTTGTACGCACCAACGGACGGCTGTAATACTATAAAATATCAAACCTATCTACCCGAACTAAAACACAAATGAAATCTATAAATAGAGCTTACAGTCGGGCAATAAAGCTTTAAATAATCTAAAACCTATCTGCTCGAACTAAAATACAAAGGATACACAAAAATGAAGTTTACGGTCGGGAAACGAGGTTTTCCAAAAGAAGAAGTATTCTGCTCGAACTAAAATACTTGAAAAAATCTGAATATATTGTATAATAGAAATGTTACGATAAGAATTAGGATACGGAGGAAATGTTATGGCGGAAAATAAGAAAATGGTTGAGGCTATCACAAGCAGAGATGAGGACTTTGCAAAGTGGTACACCGATATTGTAAAGAAAGCGGAGCTTGTTGATTATTCAAATGTTAAGGGCTGTATGGTAATCAGACCCTACGGCTACGCAATCTGGGAGAATATTCAGGCTGACCTTGACCGCAGATTCAAGGAAACAGGTCACGAAAATGTCTATATGCCTATGTTCATTCCCGAAAGTCTGCTTCAGAAGGAAAAGGACCATGTTGAGGGTTTTGCTCCCGAATGTGCGTGGGTTACTGTCGGAGGACAGGAAAAGCTCACCGAGCGGCTCTGCGTCCGTCCGACTTCGGAAACACTTTTCTGTGAGCATTACAAGAAGATTATCAATACATACCGTGACCTGCCGAAGCTCTACAATCAGTGGTGCAGTGTTGTGAGATGGGAAAAAACTACCCGTCCTTTCCTGCGCACTTCGGAGTTTTTGTGGCAGGAAGGTCACACAATGCACGAAACAGAGGAAGAGGCAAGAGAAGAAACACTGCGTATGCTCCACGTTTACGAGAGCTTCTACAGAGAAACGCTTGCAATTCCTGCGGTAATCGGCAGAAAGACCGAAAAGGAAAAATTTGCAGGCGCAGAGGAAACCTATACAATTGAGCCGATGATGCACAACGGCGTTGCTTTGCAGGGCGGTACCTCGCACTACTTCGGCGACGGCTTTGCAAAGAGCTTCGGAATCACATTTACAGGCAAGGATAATAAGCTCCATTATCCGCATCAGACCTCGTGGGGCGTATCAACAAGAATGATTGGTGCAATAATAATGGTGCACGGCGATGACGACGGCCTTATTCTTCCTCCGAGAATTTCTCCGATTCAGGTCGCAGTAATTCCCGTTGCTCAGCATAAGGCAGGAGTGCTTGAAAAGGCAGAGGAGCTTAAGGCAGAGCTTGCAAAGAAATTCAGAGTTAAGCTTGATGACTCCGACCACGCTCCCGGCTGGAAGTTTGCAGAGTATGAGATGAAGGGCGTACCTGTAAGGGTTGAAATCGGTCCAAAGGATATTGAAAAGAATCAGTGCGTTGTTGTAAGAAGAGATACAAGAGAGAAGTCCTTTGTGCCGCTTGATGAGCTTTCAAGCTTTGTTGAGAAGCTTATGGACGATATTCACAACGCAATGTATGAGCGTGCGCTTAAGAATACACAGGAAAAGACATTTAACGCAACAAGCTATGATGAGTTTATCGACATCGCAAAGAATCACCCCGGCTTTATCAAGGCTATGTGGTGCGGCGACAGCGAGTGCG
>CALZCU010000088.1 GCA_945632055.1 uncultured Ruminococcus sp.
CCTGTGACCTCTACAACATTTGTTACTATCTGTGTTTCGGTTACAACCTTTGTTTCGTCGGGAGTGCTGTCGCTCTCTCCGCAGCCAGCCAAAATTCCTGTTGCTCCGACAGATACAATCACCATTGCAGTCATTAACGATATGAGGCGGTGTTTTGATTTATTAGTTTTGCTGTGCATTTCGCCACTTCCTTATGCAGAATAAATTATTACGCTCTTCATTATAGCAAAGTAAAAAATAAAAATAAAGTGGTTTCACAATACTTTCACAAAATATTCAGAATATACTAAAAAAGATTGATTTAGAATACAATATAGTTAATTTTTGCTTGTTTTGGCGACTGATAAATGATACAATATAATAAATAATATTTAGGAGTGAATAAAGTGAAAAAAATTATTTCAATCGTCCTTGCCGTAATTATGGCAACGGGTGCAATTTCGGTTTGTGCAGTAAATGCGGCTGAAACGGCTTCGATTTCCTTTGATACCTACGAAGCTCTGTACGCTCACGCTGTACTCGGCTCAGGCGACAGCGAAGCATGGCAGGCTTGGCAGAGTAAGCACGATGAGGATTTTAACGAGGTATATTCAAGCGTAAAATACTTTTTCCTGCCGACCTCGGCTGACAGCTCAAAGGTTGAGCTTTACAATGCCTATTCCTCGTCCGTTTCGGTAAACGGTGTTGAAATTCCGTCAAATCAGGCTAAAACAGTTGACTACAGCGTTGATACACCCTGCAAGGTAAATGCAGGAGGAAAAACCTATACGCTTAAATTTATGAAGTCAAATGCCGAAGCAGCTATCTACATAAACAACAGCGACGCAGACGGCTATGGCACTGAGCTTATGGAGTATCTCAATGCTACAAAGGAAAACAGTGCAAAGGCAACAGGTGCAATTGTTGACGCAAGCGGAAACATTGACAACACTGCAATCAAAAAAATCAAGGGCAGAGGAAACACAACTTGGCAAAAGCCAAAAAAGGCTTATAACATCACTTACAGCAGTTCTGTTTCAATTGCAGGAATGAAGAAGGGCAAGAAGTATTCTATCCTTGCGAACTATCAGGACGACTCGCTTTCAAGAAACAGGTTTCTCTATGACCTCTCGGACGCTGTCGGAATGCCCTATGCTTCCGACTCAAGATATGTTGATTTCTACGCAAACGGCTACTATTGGGGCTCATATCAGATGACCGAGAAGATTGAAACAGGAAGCTCATCTCTTGTCTATGATGTTGACGACACAGCCTATCTCAACGCAGACGGAACAGTAAACAGCGAATTTCCCTTCCTCTGTGAGGTTGACGCAAGCGCACAGGAGGGCGAGGATTACTTTGTTGAAACCTCAAGCGGCAACAAGGTAACAATCAAAGCTCCCGAGCTTGCTGTCGGCGATCCGGGCTATGATGAGGTAAAGGCTTTCGTAAAGGAAAAATTTGATGCGTTTTTCAACAGTGTAAAGAGCACAACCTCTGACCCGTCCGAATATGCCGATCTGGATTCGCTTGCAAAGCTTTACCTTATCAACGAGCTTGGCAAGAACTGGGATTCGGGTGCTTCAAGTATGTTCTTTGTATACAAGCAGGACGAGAACGGAAAATATAAATTCTACGGTTCGCCTGTCTGGGACTACGATAACTCGCTCGGAAACGCAGTCGGAGTCGGTTGGGAGCTTAAAAACATTGGTGTAGACGATTATGAGGAATACACAGGCTGGTGGTGCAAATTCAAGGGAAGAAAATATAGATCCCAGACAAGCAGTAATATTATGAACAACATTTCCCGCAATAAGGCAGTGCTTGCAAAGGCTGTTCCGATATGGTTTGAAAAGTTTGTTCCTGCAATCAACAGCTTTGCTTCAGACGGTGACGGAACTGACGAGATGTATTCATCACAGAAGTATTACAGCCTTCTTAAGGACAGTGCAGAGATGAACTATGCAAGCGGATGGCTGTTAAATACAAGCGGTTGGATAAGTGACCATTCAAGACTTAATAAGGCTCACTATGACGCCTCCGAAAAGAAGTGCGTTGTTGATTCAAAGACTACCTACTACAGCAATGATTTTACAGGAATGTATAATTATTGTGCAGACTGGCTTGTAAGCCGTGCGGCTTGGCTGTCGGGCCAAATGGCGTCAAGTTATACTCCTCCCGAGAAGCTCCTCGGAGATGTGGACGGCGACGGCACACTGACAATTAAGGACGCAACCGAGATTCAGAAGCATCTTGCAGGCTCTGTTGTGCTTACGGCAGAACAGCTCAGCGTTGCCGACTTCAACGGTGACGGAGTAATTGATGTTAAGGATGTTACCGCAATACAGAAACAGCTCGCATCATAAATCATAATATTATTAAATAAAAATAAACAATGCAGAGAGTGGCTTTCCGTTCTCTGCATTGTTTTTTTGTTTGATTTATTCAAATATATAAGAGTCAACCGCAACGACAGCCTTAACGCACAAACCAATCCATACAAGTGTATTACAGTAATAATGATAAATATGTTTTGTTTGATGTTCACTGCCGGACACGGCGCGCCGTGTCCCTACGAAGTTGGTTTTTATGGTTTACGGTCGGGCAAAATAGTTTTATTTAGAATAAACCTATCTACTCGAATTGGGTGCAGCGTTACGCTGCCGAACTGCGTGTCGAGGCACTCGACCGGCGGTACACCGCAGACTTTCTGCTTTATTGGATTTGCTCGGAAACGGTCGGGCAAAGAAGTTTTGAAAGAATCAACCTGTCTGCCCGAACTGCGTGTCGAGGCACTCGACCGGCGGTACACCGCCGACTTTACAAATATTTTAGAAAAGAATGATTGAAATTAATCCCATAATAATATATAATAAAAAGGTACAAAGTGTTATTCAGCACAAACTCAGTATGCTTTGAACGGATACCGATAAGCGTATGAAGGGATGAATTTTCAATGAGAAAGACTAAGATTGTTTGCACAATAGGACCTGCCTGCAACACCAAGGAAATGCTCCTTAAGATGATTGACGCAGGAATGAATGTGGCAAGAGTAAATATGTCGCACGGCACATATGACGAGCTTGAAAAACTTTTTGCCACAATTAAGGAAGCAATTCAGGAAAGCGGAAAAAATGTTTCCATATTGCTCGACACTAAAGGACCCGAGGTGCGTGTCGGCACATTCAGAGAAGGCTCTGCAAAGCTTGTTGAAGGCTCGGAGTTTTCACTGCTTAAAGACTGCGAAGAGGGCGATGAAAACGGAGTAGGACTTTCGTTTCCAAAGCTTGTAGACCTCTTCTATGCCGAAGCCGCAAAGGCTGTGGGTACGGAGCTTCTGCTTGATGACGGAATTATCTCGCTTGTTGTCAAATCTGTTTTTGAGGACAGAATTGTCTGCACAGTAAATAAGGGCGGCACTCTTAAGAACCGCAAGAGCATAAATATACCCGGCTATCACATCAATATGCCGTATGTCAGCGCACAGGACAGAAAGGATATCGAATTTGGTCTTACTCACGGAGCAAATGTTGTTGCGGCTTCGTTTGTCCGTTCACACGAGGATGTCCGTACACTGAGAGATTTTATCGACAGTCTCGGCTTTGAATATGTTGAAATCATCGCAAAAATTGAAAA
The DNA here is from genome assembly GCA_945632055.1 of uncultured Ruminococcus sp. Lineage (GTDB taxonomy): Bacteria > Bacillota > Clostridia > Oscillospirales > Acutalibacteraceae > Ruminococcoides. Next base: position 3,616 of record CALZCU010000088.1, read on the forward strand.
TCAGAGCGGTGTTGACGATATGGACGCAATTATGGATTACGCCGACGGAATTATGGTCGCAAGAGGAGATATGGGTGTTGAAATTCCGTTTATCAAACTTCCCGAAATTCAGAAAACACTTATCAGAAAGTGCGTTGCAAGGGGAAAATATGTTATCACTGCAACTCAGATGCTTGAAAGTATGACAACCTCGCCCAGACCTACCCGTGCCGAGATAAGCGATGTTGCAAACGCAGTTTATGACGGCACAAGCGCAGTAATGCTCTCTGCTGAGTCAGCGGCAGGAAAGTACCCTGTTGAAAGCGTAAAGGCTCTTGACGCAATCTGCACCGAGGCTGAAATGAACGGCGAGTTCACCGCACTTCACGAATATATTGAAGCTCATTCGTTTAAGGATAAAAACGCTATCAGAGGAAGCATCTGCAAGGCGGCAAAGGAAATTGCGGCTGAGGTAGGCGCAAAGGCGATTATCGTCGAGAGTGCAACAGGCAGAGTTGCAAGAGCAATGGTGCATTTCAGACCCGATGTTCCCGTAATTGCAGTTGTAACATCACAGCTTGTTTGCAGAAAGCTCTGCCTTAACTGGGGAGTTACCGCTTTGATTGGAGAGGAAAAACGCACCTCGGACGCAATCACAAGACAGGCTATGGAAAAGGCTCTCAGCACAGGTCTTGTGCATAAGGGCGATACTGTGGTTGTGCTTTCGTCGAACAGAACCTGCCCGACATCAAGCACTGATTCTCTTAACATAAGGATACTTTGATATGGAAAATATAGTTTTAATAGGAATGCCCGGCTCGGGAAAAAGCACTCTCGGAGTTCTGCTTGCAAAGGCGCTGGGATATTCATTCACAGATACCGACTTAATTATCAGCCGAATTGCAGGAAAGCCCCTTCAAAAAATTCTTGATGAGGACGGGCTTGACAGCTTTTTACAGCTTGAGGAGCAGGTCGGAGCAGAGCTTGAGTGCGGTCATACGGTTATCGCAACGGGCGGCTCAATGGTGCTTTCCGAGGAGGCAATGAAGAACCTCAAGGCACAGGGCAAGGCAGTTTATATAAATGTTCCGCTTGACGAAATAAAGCGCAGGGTGACAAACATCAAAACGAGGGGAATAGCCTTTCGCAAGGGCGAAACTCTTGACGATGTTTTTCGGATGAGAGTTCCGCTGTACGAAAAATACTCAGATATTACTGTGGATTTTACCGACTGCTCGAACGGCGGAATTGAGGACACAATCAACCTTATGGTCGAGAAAATCAATAAATTATAGCGCATTGTAAAGTCGGAATTTGACGGAGAATTTGTTATGAAATTAGATGGATTTGGATTGTTTGTTAATGATATGGGTAAGATGATTCGGTTTTATCGTGATGTTCTTGGCTTTGAAATTAAAGAAGATGAAAACACATCTAATGTTTATCTGATAAAAGATGGTACTCTTTTTATGCTTTATGGAAGAAATGACTTTGAAAAAATGACAAGCAGAAAATACGAGTACATAAACGGATTTAATGGTCATTTTGAAATTGCGTTGTATGTGGATACTTTTGAGGAAGTAGACAAAGAATACGAAAAAGCGATTTCAAAGGGAGCAACTCCTGTCTTAGAACCTACCGATGAGCCTTGGGGTCAAAGAACTTGTTATATTGCAGATCCGGAAGGTAATTTAATCGAAATAGGTTCATTTAATAAGCCTTTTGAAAGATAAATCCCAATTTACATTTTGATTTTATAGCAATACGGCAGGCTGAATTTTAAACGGTCTGCCGCAGACTGTAGAAAAACTCAGATAGTCAGCAAATATAAGATTAATAACAACAATACTTTGCTATTATATCCAAGGCTCCCCTTTGAGGGGAGCAGTCATTTTGCTTGCAAAATGACTGAGGG
>CALZCU010000089.1 GCA_945632055.1 uncultured Ruminococcus sp.
CTGTAAATTTCCTGGCCGTTCTTAGCCTTTTTGTGCTTTTTCTTTTCGGGAACATAGGCTGTCTGACCGTAGGTGATGAGAAAGAATTTTTCTCCCGGAATTTCAAAGCCAGCGCTCAATGCTCCCGGTAAAACATAAATTGCCCCTTGCCTGACTTCGCTGAGAGTTTCGCAGAGCTGAGCAGGAAAACCGTCGTTTCGCAGACTGTCGCAGAGATTTTTTGCCGCCTTTTCCGTTCCTGCAAGAATAACACCGCAGGTCTGCACAGTGAAAAGTCCGTTCAAATCCTCGGCAAGCTGTTTGTATGAGCCGTTCCAGCGGTTGAGCTGTTTTGAAGAAAAGCTGATTATTTCGGAAAGATTTATCGGTATGCTTCCGTGAACAAAGTTTTCAAGAAGAATTGTTCCGTGAGCGTTAAATATGTCGATACATTCGTTAAAGGTCAGTGTGAAACGGTCAAAGCCCCTGCACAGAACTCCGTCCTCAAAGCCCTGCTTCAGCGCTTCACTGCTCTGAAAGTCCATAGCCTTGCCACGCTCGCTGATGTTTCCGAACTCGGAGGTGAAGAAAAGAGCGTCACGCTGAAAATAGTCAAAAAGACATTCAGGCTTGTCATAAATCTGACCGATGAATTTGTCTGCATTTGCAATTTGTGCGCCGTTTCTGATAAGCTCCGCTTCTTCAAGGAGCTTTTCCTTAGCCTTTGCGCTGTTTTTTGAGCGCAGAAGATTTGCCTTGTGAACGATTTTGTCGGCAAGCGCAGTCCTGTCCTCAATGATGATTTCCGTTGAGGGAGTGAGCTTTATTTTGCCTGCCTTTTTAAAGCGGCGCTGAGTTTCAATGTCAAAGAAGCTCAGGTCGGTGATTTCATCTCCCCAGAATTCCGCCCTTACGGGATATTCCGAATCGGGCATAAAGAAGTCGAGAATACCGCCTCTGAGCGAAAACTGACCGCTTCCCTCAACTGCGTCAAAGCGTTCATAGCCGAGCAGGGTGAGGGAGCGCACAGCCTTGTCGAGAGGAAGCTCCTTGCCCTCCTCAAAAATAACCGTAGACTCCGAAAGCACCTTTCTCGGAACAGTAAGCTGACTTGCGGCGTCAATGCAGGAAATGACAGCGTCGCAGTCATTGTCAATCAGCTTTAAAAGAACCTTAAGCCTTGCGTGCTCGTATTCGTGCGATTTGCTCTGAAAATCAAGGAAGTTGTAGTCACGCACAGGATAAACGCAGGCGTTAAGTCCCATACTGCAAAGGTCGTTGCAGAGCGTCTGAGCTTCCTTTTCGTCGGAAGCAACGCAAAAAGCCGTGACGCCCTTAAGGCGGCACAGCGAGTATATTACAGCAGCTTTGTTAACAGCTGACAGCCCCGAAACACAGAGGGATTTGCCTGTTTTTGCGTTTTTTAAAAGCGATTTAAAAGCAGGCGAATTTTTCAGAGCGTCAACTATAAAATTCATTTTACCTTTCATTTTTATTATCCTGTTACTTTTAATTGTATAAATTCATTGCACGGTCGATTTTGCCGTCAATTATCAGCTCGACAGCCTTTGCGGCATTGTCAAACATTGTGCCGAGCGTTTTAAATTCATCATCGGTGAATTTTGACAGCACCCAGTCGGCTAAATCCCAATGCGGATTCGGCTTTGCACCTATGCCGATTTTAATTCTTGGGAAGTTTTCACTGCCGCTCAAGTAAATTATGCTCCGCATACCCTTCTGACCGCCGTCGCTTCCCTTGGAGCGGATACGCATTTTGCCCACATCAAGGGATATATCGTCAAATAATATTATCACATTTTCAGGCGGAATTTTGTAGAAATTCATAGCCTCAACAACAGCCTGACCGCTGTTGTTCATATAGGTGGTCGGCTTCATAAGCATCGCTTTTCTGCCTGCAATATTACATTCGCCCACAAAGCTTTTGAATTTGATTCTGTTCACATTGCAGTTGAACTTTTCGGCAAGGTGGTCAAGCGCAAGCCAGCCTGCATTGTGGCGGGTGTTTTCGTATTTTTTGTCGGGATTTCCCAGCCCGACAACAAGATATTCAATTGAGCCTGAAAGTTTATTTTTTCCGAACATTTTTATCTCCTGTTTTTAAAAATATCATATCGGCTGTTGTGACAGTACAGCGTTTTTATAGCTCAGCAATATGTGACACGGTGCAAATATCGCCGCAAGGATAATAAGCGGAACGGATAATATAAGCACACCGCTGAACATAAAAACAATTGACGGAATAATTGACAGTGCCAATGCACGAAAAACGGAATTTTTCTTAAAACATATACCAAAAATCACGCAGTATGTAATCACAAGAATTGCGTTTGTTGCAGCGTAAACAGGCAGTGCATTTTCAAACCAAAAGCCGAAATATGTTCCGGGAATATTAAAAATCATAAGTCCGAAGCAGCCGAACCGTCCAATCTGCTCAAGCACCTCAACGGTTTTGTTGTGCCAATAGTTTTTAAAGCCGTCCTTGACTCGCAGAGCAAAAGCTATGTTCGGTATCATAATAATTGCTATGATTTTCAGACCGTAGATATTAAACCAATCCATAAATAAATCCTATTAAAATGGTGTCATAAACTTAAAGATTTTATATGCTTTTCAGTGCAATTGTAATTTTTAAAACAAACAATACGGTCTGGAAACCGAATTTTTAATTATCCGACAATTCTCCTTGAGCTTAAGATAAGAATTAAAATTTCCAAACGGAACAATACGGTCGGGAAGCCGAGTTATTTCAATAATCCGACTGTTCTCCACGAGCTAAGATAAGAATTAAAACTTCCAAAAGGAACTAAACGGTCGGGAAGCCGAGTATTCTCGACAATCCGACTGTTCTCCACGAGCTAAAATACTCGAACTAAAATAAGCGGGTGTGTTGCAACCCGCTTGTCTTAAGTTATAGGAAATTGCTCGAAAACGGTCGGGCAAAGAAGGCTTGATAATATCAACCTGTCTGCTCGAACTGCGTGTCGAGGCACTCGACTGTTTTTATTCCTGCATTATGGAAAAATATATCGAAAGTTGCCAAAAGCCGAAAAAAGATTTATCAGCCGAAAGCAGGTGTGAAAGGCTTGTCGTTGTAAATTCTTGCAATAGCCTCAGCGAAGGTGGGAGCTACGGGAAGAATTGTGAACTTGTCAATCATCTTCTCCTCGGGAACAGGGATAGTGTCGAGAAGAACAACCTCTTTGATTGCACTGTTCTTGATTCTCTCAATTGCAGGACCGGAGAGAACAGCGTGTGTTGCACAGGCGTAAACCTCGGTTGCACCGCCCTTTTCAACGATTGCGTTTGCGGCGTTGCAGAGTGTGCCTGCTGTGTCAATCATATCGTCGACGAGGATAACCTTTTTGCCCCTTGCGTCACCTATAATGTTCATAACCTCGCAGACATTTGCTTTTGGTCTGCGCTTGTCGATGATTGCAAGACCTGTGCCGATTCTTGAAGCAAAGTTTCTTGAACGGGTAACGGAGCCGAGGTCGGGAGATACTACAATGTAATCATCGGTGTTGCCGCCGATTTTTTCTCTCATATGATTTGCAAGCAGAGCCGCACCGTGAAGATGGTCAACGGGAATGTTGAAGAAGCCCTGAATCTGGTTTGCGTGAAGGTCCATGGTAAGCACACGGTCTGCGCCTGCGCTTGTGATGATGTCAGCGCAAAGCTTTGCCGAAATCGGATCTCTCGCCTTAGCCTTTCTGTCCTGTCTTGCATAGCCGAAGTAAGGCATAACGGCTGTGATTCTTGCAGCAGATGCGCGCTTCATAGCGTCAATCATAATGAGCATTTCCATAAGATTGTCGTTAACCGGAGTGCAGGTTGACTGAACAATAAAGCAGTCGCTTCCTCTTACGGACTCGTGAAGCGAAACAGCAATTTCGCCGTCGGAGAACTGTGTGCAGTCGCTCTTGCCGAGGGGCAGACCAAGACAGCCTGCAATGCCCTGAGCAACATCAACATTTGAACTGCCAGTGAAAATTTTGATGTCCTTGCCGTGAAAATTCATTGTAATAACTCCTTTTCGTATAATTTGAGAATTATTTATGGTTAATGAATGATTAACATTATTTTAAATTATTAGCAGGTGTAGCCCTTCGCTCTTGCAATTTCGTTAAGCTCCTCAAGCTGAGCAGGGTCGTTTGCACCGAGAACGGTGTCACTGCATTCGGCAGTGTATGCGCCGACCCTTCTGCCGTCCGACAAAAGAAGCTTTATTGCGTCGGGAAGATAATATTCCCTTGCATTATTGTCGGATTTGATTCTGTCAAGAACCGACAGGAGAAGCTCGCAGTCAAACCAGAAGCCGCCCGAATTGACCTCGTTGATTTTCAGAGTTTCCTCGTCAGCGTCCTTCTGCTCAACAATTGCCTTAAGCTGACCGCTTTCGTCACGCACGATTCTTCCGTAGCCCGACGGATCGTCTACATTTGCGGAAATTACGGTGGCGGCAGAATTGCTTTCTGTATGCTGTGCAAGAGATTTTTCAATTGTGTCACTCGTCATAAAGGGAGCGTCGCCGTTGAGAATAACAACATTTCCGCTGTGATTTTTCAGGAATTCCTTAGCCATCATAACAGCGTGTCCCGTTCCGAGCCGTTCAGCCTGAAAAACGCTTTCAACCTTAAAATCAAGAGTAGAAATAAACTCGTCGATACATTCCTTTTTAAAGCCCTTTACAATGCAGATGTCGTCAATTCCTGCATTTTTCAGTGCGGAAATAACCCACGCAAGCATAGGCTTGCCCAGAACAGGGGAAAGAGTTTTCGGCTTGTCTGACTTCATTCTCTTGCCCTCGCCGCCTGCAAGAATGATTGCACAGTTGCTCATATTGCACCTCTATTATTATATGAAAATAAAAACTGACCTTGCATTAAATCATTGTCGGTATCAAACAATCAAGCATACCAACAGATATTAATATTATCGCATAAAATATACAAATTTCAAGTAAAATTTACAAAAAAACAATAATCCTGCATAAATTAAACGATTTATACAATATTAATAAAATTTGCAACGGTTTTTTATAAGAAAAAATTTCAAAAAAATGTAGCTATTTACGCTAATATTTGCTATAATAACTTGTAGGCTTATACATGTAGGCAGGCTTTCTTATGTCTTGCCTCAGCCGTATATCTATATACCATATTTATAGGAGGATTCCAAAATGGCAAACAAATGGGTGTACCTTTTTACAGAAGGTAATGCTAACATGCGTGAGCTCCTCGGCGGTAAGGGCGCTAACCTTGCAGAAATGACAGGCTTAGGTCTTCCCGTACCTCAGGGCTTCACTATTACAACAGAGGCTTGTACTCAGTATTATGAGGACGGCAGAGAAATCAATGACGAGATTCAGGGTCAGATTAACGAGTACATCGAGAAGATGGAAGAAATCACCGGTAAGAAATTCGGCGATAAGGAAAACCCCCTTCTCGTTTCCGTTCGTTCAGGTGCAAGAGCTTCTA
>CALZCU010000090.1 GCA_945632055.1 uncultured Ruminococcus sp.
TATGCAGATGGCAATGGTTTGCGGTGCAATTGCAAACGGAGGAAAGACTACAAATCCGACATTCATCAAGGAGGGCGGCTCTCTGCTTTCTGCGCTCGGAATTAAGAAAACGGGCAACGGCAGGGAGATGTTCAGCAGTAAAACCGCCCAGAAGCTTGATGAGGTGATGAGATATACAATAACCGACTATTACGGCGATAACCTGTTCGGAGGGCTTCAGGTCTGTGCAAAGACAGGTACGGGCGAGGTCGGCGACGATAAAAACCCCAACGGCTGGATGGTCGGCTATTCAAAGGACGAGGATGTGCCGCTTGCATTCGCCTGCGTTGTTGAGGATTCGGGATTCGGCTTCACCTATGCAGGTCCTGTCGTTGAGGCGGCAATGATTCAGGCGGCTGAAAGCCTGAGAGGAAACAGCAAGTGACGGTTGTTCCGAAAATGTATTTTTTAAAAAAGTAGGGAACAGTCTTGACTGTTCCGGCAGTGTGCCACTGCAGTCAATTCGTGCAGATAGTTATTGCGTGAATTTAAATGCAGTTGCCCGACCGATAAGTATGTTATAATCTTGCGGAACGGTCAAGACCGTTCCCTACACATAATTTAAGGTCGAAATAAAACCAACACATTACTTTGGTAAATCCTCTATATTCACTTTTATTGAGAGAAAAGCCATTGTTATTAATAAAACAAACACTTCGGTCGGGCAACCGAGTTAATGCTAAAATCCGATTCGTCTGCCCGAACTAAAAAAGAAAGGAAATATATTATGAATTTTTTGAAAGCTATGTTTGGCAACTACAGCAAACGAGAGGTAAAGCGAGTACAGCCTATCTGCGACAAGGTGCTTGCACTCGAGGATAAATATGCCGCAATGAGCGAGAGCGAGCTGAAAAGCCAGACTGCAATATTAAAGGAACGCCTTGCAAACGGCGAAACTACTGACGATATTCTCCCCGACGCATTTGCTGTCTGCCGTGAAGCAGGTCAGCGTGTGCTTGGAATGAAGCACTATCCCGTTCAGGTTATCGGCGGAATCGTTCTGCATCAGGGCAGAATTGCCGAGATGAAAACAGGTGAGGGTAAAACTCTTGTTGCTACTCTGCCTGCATACCTCAACGGACTTACAGGCAAGGGCGTTCACATTGTAACTGTCAACGATTACCTTGCCCGCCGTGACTCCGAGTGGATGGGCAAGCTCTACAGATACCTCGGTCTTACCGTCGGTCTTATCACTCACGAAATCAGCAACGAGGAGCGTAAAGCCGCCTACAATGCCGACATTACATACGGAACAAACAACGAGCTTGGCTTTGACTACCTGCGTGACAATATGGTGGTTTACAAGGAGCAGAAGGTTCAGCGTGAGCACGCATTCGCTATTGTCGACGAGGTCGACTCAATCCTCATCGATGAGGCAAGAACTCCGCTTATCATTTCGGGTAAGGGCGACAAGTCAACGGATTTGTATTCAAAGGCAGACGCTCTTGCAAAAACTCTGAAGCTCCAGCGCTTTGCAGAGCTTGACTCTAAGGAGGATATGGAGCAATACTATGAGGAAAACGGCATTGATTATGTTGTTGACGAAAAGCAGAAAACCGCTACCCTCACACAGAGCGGTGTTAAAAAGGCTGAGGAGTTCTTCGGCATCGATAACCTCACAGACCCCGAAAACCTCACAATTCAGCACCATGTAAATCAGGCAATCAAGGCTAACGGCGTTATGAAGCTTGATGTCGACTATGTTGTCAAGGACGGCGAGGTAATCATCGTTGACGAGTTCACAGGCAGACTTATGTACGGCAGACGCTTCAACGAGGGACTTCATCAGGCAATTGAAGCCAAGGAGGGCGTAAAGGTTCAGAGTGAAAGCAAAACCCTTGCAACAATAACCTTCCAGAATTACTTCAGACTTTACAAAAAGCTGTCGGGTATGACGGGTACTGCTCAGACGGAGTCCGAGGAGTTTCAGGAAATCTACAAGCTTGATGTTGTGGAAATCCCGACAAACAAGCCCGTTCTCCGTAAGGATATGCCCGACGCAGTTTTCAAGACCGAGAGAGGTAAGTTCAACGCAGTAATCGACAGAATCTGCGAGGCTCACGAAAAAGGTCAGCCTGTGCTTGTCGGTACAATTTCAATTGAAAAGTCGGAGCTTCTTTCAAAAATGCTCAAAAAGCGCGGAGTAAAGCACAATGTGCTTAACGCAAAACAGCACGAAAAGGAAGCTGAAATCGTTGCTCAGGCAGGTAAGCTCGGAGCAGTTACAATCGCAACAAATATGGCAGGCCGTGGTACGGATATTATCCTCGGCGGTAACGCTGAATATATGGCTAAGGCTTCAATGAGAAAGCAGGGCTTCCCCGAGGAGCTTATCGAGGAGGCTACAGGCTACGCCGAAACCGATGATGAGGAAATCATCAACGCAAGAAATACCTTCCAGGAGCTTAATGCAAAATATAAAGAGGAAATCAAGGACGAGGCAGAGCAGGTTCGTCAGGCAGGCGGTCTTTTGATTATCGGTACAGAGCGTCACGAGTCACGCCGTATTGATAACCAGCTCAGAGGCCGTTCAGGCCGTCAGGGCGACCCCGGTATGAGCCGTTTCTTCCTGTCAACAGAGGACGATCTGATGAGATTGTTCGGCGGTGACAGAATGAAGATGATGATGGAGAGGCTCAATGTTGACGAGGATATGCCGATTGAAAACAAGATGCTTTCAAATATTATTGAAGGCTCTCAGGAGAAGGTTGAGCTTAGAAACTTCGGAATCCGTAAGGATGTGCTTCAGTACGACGATGTTCTCAACCGTCAGCGTGAAATCATCTACGGTCAGCGTGACCAGGTGCTTAACGGTGAGGACATTCACGAAACAATCCTCAAAATGGTTGAGGACACAATCGACACCTCTATCAAGCACTATCTGCCCGAGGGACCCAAGGAGAATTGGAATATCCAGAGCCTTAAGGACTACTACAAGGATTGGATAATTACGGACGAGGAGAAGTATAACTTCAGCCTTGACGAGCTTGAGGAGATGGAAGCAGACGAAATCAAGCAGATGATTGTTGACGATGCGCTTGCAATCTTCAAGGCAAACGAGGAGCTTCTGCCTGCCGAAACAATCCGTGAAATGGAAAGAGTATATCTGCTCAAGAGCGTTGACACATATTGGATGGATCATATCGACAATATGGATCAGCTCAAGGCAGGAATCAGACTTCGCTCATACGGTCAGCACGACCCTGTTGTTGAATACCGTCTTGAGGGCTTCGATATGTTCGATGAGATGATTGAGAACATTCGTGAGGACACAGTAAAGCTTATGCTCGTTATGCCCAAGAGGGTTTACGAGGTGCAGAAGCGTCAGGAGGCTATTGAGGCGGCAAGAAAGGCGGCTGAAAAGCAGGCGGCAGCGGCACATCAGGTTATGCTCAATAACGGCGAGGAAAAGCCGAAGCAGCCGAGTGCAGTTGAAGCGGCTCTCAGGCGTGAGCAGGTTGCAAAGCCAACTCAGACCTCATCTGACGGAACAGACACCGCAAACAAGACCGTACGCAAGGGCAAGAAAATCGGCAGAAACGATCCCTGTCCGTGCGGAAGCGGCAAGAAGTACAAAAAGTGCTGCGGCAGAGATGAGTAATTTTTCGGAGGACTGATTATGAACGGTACGCTTAAAAAATATATGCCCTATGCGGTTACTGTATTTGCAATATTCCTTGTTGTTCCAATGCTTTTTAAAAATGAAATGATGGCAAAGTTCTATCCTGTTGCGCTTTACTTCATTTTCCCCGGCACAGCGATTGTAAGCTCTGCACTGTTTTGCGCAAAGTACGGTCTTGACTTTCTCTTTGCGCTCATTGCGCCGATTTCATTCATTCCGAGTATGCTCATTTACAACGGCGGCTTTGGCTCGGAATACATAATGGCTAATATTCTGCTGGTTGCAGTTTATCTTGTAGCGGGAATTTTCGGACTGTTCGTCGGAGATATTGCCCTCGGCGACAAACGCCGCCGCAAGGAGGACAAGGAAAAAGCTGAGGCTGAGGAGTTTATGCTCGAAGCAAAGCGCCGTGACGAGCGTGAAAAGGAAAAAAGAACGCAAAAAGAATCACCGTCATATGAAAATGACGATGATGACTTTGATTATGATAAGTACCTTTCCGATATTGATAAGCCTGTAACTGCAAGCGACGCTGAGATTGACGATATTCTCAGCGAGTTCGGCTCAAACAGGAGAAGGTAATTTTAAATGCAATAAAGGTTTGTGTCCCACGCAGGAATGTACGGATGGTGGCGCAGGTAAATTTTGTAATCGGGGTTCATCTGCTTAATCAGAATAGGCAGATTGAAAATATCCTCAAATCTGTGATACGCTGCAAAATTCAGCTTCGGCTTGAAGGCTTGCAGCGTATTTTTCATACCCATAAGTGCCTCGGTGTCCGCACCCTCAACATCAGCCTTGATGTAGCTTGCCGCCATTCCGCAGAGGACTGAATCGACTGTCGCAACCCTTGTTTCCGCCCCGCTTTCGGCAATCGCACTGTTGCGCCCTGCCTTGTTGTTAAAGGTCAGAACTGTGTTGCGGCTGTATGCGCCGAGCTGCCAGAGGTCAGTCCTCGCCATATTTCCGCAGTGAGCCTTGAGCTTTGCAAAATTCTTCGGATTCGGCTCGAACGCAACAATTCTGCGATAACTGCCGTTCGTGTATTTCAGAAATTCATCGATAGTGTCTCCGTTGTATGCGCCCAAATCGACATAAACCTCGTCACTGCCAAGCCTTAAAATGCTTTTAAAGGCTTCGTTCTTGTCGGTGGTCATTTCGTCAAGCAGAGTAAGCTCGCCTGTGTAGTAGAATTTCAGCACATTTTTATACACAAGCCTTGACTGCTCATCATCAAGCAGACTGTAGGCGGTGCTAATCTTATCTGTGTTTTTGCCGATAAATTCCTCGTCAAACAGCTTATTGCCGAAAACAGGAACGCTCGGCACAAGCATTGTGTGCCTGTTTGCAACGGACTTTATATGCTCCATAACATCATCAAGCTGGCTAGCAAAGCATAGCGCAATGTTAAAGTCGCCAAGCTCTGCTTCAAGCTCGCTCAGCCTTTTGACCTTGAAGGAGTGAAAGCTCTGCCCACGCACGAACTCATCACTCGCCATAACTCCGCTTGCCTTGATTTTGTAGCGGTCAAATGCGGCAAGCACCTTGTCGGCACCGTCGCCCATTCCGTAGAGAACGGTCGGCTTTTTGCTGTTTTTGATTGTGCTCCATACGCTGTTCAGATTTTGAAAAATATTTTCCATAATATCACCGAATAGTATAAAAATTAACAATTGCGGTACCGTTCGTAGGGACACGGCGTGCCGTGTCCGGCAGTGAATACCAAAGACAAATGATTTATCATTGTCACAGTAACAATTCATCGTTTGGATTGGTTTGTGTG
>CALZCU010000091.1 GCA_945632055.1 uncultured Ruminococcus sp.
ATTGATTTCCTCAATATTATCGGCGTAGGTTTTCTGGTATTCCTCTTTGAGACGGGGCATAATTTTCCAGAGCTGTACACCGCCGTAGCCGATTGCGGCATAGAAATCATCAATGGAATTATACTGCTTTTTTATCATCATCTTTTTTAGGAAGTCTGTGTATTCCTCCTCGGTAAGATTAATTCCGTTGCGCTTGAATTCCTTTTCAAGGAGCTGTTTTCCCTCAACTATATTCTCGTCACGCTTCTCGTGCTTGTACCACTGACGGATTTTTGACTTTGCCGAAGCTGTTTTGCATATGTCAAGCCACGACTTGTTGGGGTGCTCTTCTTTTTGCGTGATAATTTCACAGATTTCACCCGTTTTTAGCGTGTAATCAATCGGCACAATCTTGCCGTTTACCTTTGCGCCGACCATTCTGTGACCAACCTGAGTGTGGATAATATAAGCAAGGTCAACAGGTGTTGAGCCTCTCGGAAGATTGATTACATCTCCCTTCGGTGTGAAAACATATACATCATTCTCTTCAAAATCATTTCTTATGTTTTTAGCTATATCGGTTGCGTCCTCGGTTTCAAGCTGTTCGAGAATCATCTTCTTTACACGCTCAATATTTTCATTGAGCCTGTCATTTTTGTTGCCGCCGCCCATTCCGAGCTTGTATTTCCAATGGGCTGCGATTCCGTACTCGGCAGTGTAGTGCATTTCCCATGTTCTTATCTGAACCTCAAAAGGAATCGCCTTGTTGTCAAGAACTGTGGTGTGGAGCGACTGATACATATTCGGCTTGGGCATCGAAATGTAGTCCTTGAATCTGTTCGGGATAGGCTTGAATATATCGTGAACAACACCGAGCACATTGTAGCAGTCGGGCACTGTGTCAACTATTACACGCACGGCAAAGACATCAAAAATCTGGTCTATCGTTCTGCCCTGCATAAAAGTCTTGCGGTAGATGCTGTTTATGCTCTTTACTCTTCCGCTTATATAAATATTTTTAATTGTGTTTTCGGTTTTTTCAAGAATCTGCTGCTTGATTGACTCGATAAATCTGTCCCTGCCCTCTTCATTCATCAGCAGAGCGTCCTCAATTTCCTTATAGCCTATCGGGTCAAGATATTGCAGTGAACGGTCCTCAAGCTCGTCCTTGACTGTTTTAATACCAAGACGGTGAGCTATCGGTGCAAACACCTGCATATTTTCAAGGGATTTATCCCTGCGCTTCTGCTCTGGCATACAGTCCATTGTGCGCATATTATGCAGACGGTCGGCAAGCTTAATGATAATAACTCTGATATCGTCAGCCATTGCAATCAGCATTTTTCGAATATTTTCAGCCTGCTGCTGCTCCCTTGTTGAATACGGAATTTTTGAGATTTTTGTTACGCCGTCAATCAGCTTTGCAACATCTCTGCCGAACTTTTTCTGAATTTCGTCAAGCATTACGGGAGTATCCTCAACAACATCGTGAAGAAGCGCACCGCAGATTGAATCGGTGTCCATTCCAAGCTCGGCAACTATGCAGGCTACCGAGGTCGGATGAAGAATATAAGGAATGCCCGACACTCTGCGCTGGTCACCGTGCGAAGCCTCAGCCAGCTTATATGCCGATGTGATTTTTTCCATATCATAGGAGTTATTGGAAAGCGCAATAATATGCTTCAGCTCCGAAAAGTCCTGATAATGAGCTACATTTGTATATTTACCCACCGTAACACACCTCTTTCAGTTTTCTGATAATACCGGCAGAGTCAAGCGACACTTTGCCTGCGACAGACCTAAGGCTGATACTGCACGACTTGAGTCCCTCACAGATTTCAATCAGTCCAAGCTCGCTCATTGCCTGAAGTATAACTCTAATTTTACCAAATGTCAGCCTGTTGTCAAGCATATGTACCAAAGTATCTAAGGAAAAATTAAAATTGCCGTTTGATTTCAGAAATCTGTACAGCAACGCAAAGTCATCTCTGCTCGGATAAATTGAAAGGAGCTGTTCCTTTGAAAGCGGGTTTCCAAGGCAGAAATCTTCAAAAATCCGCTGGCTTTTCAAAATTTCAAGCGAATCATCGCTGTTTGCCTTTACTGCCTTTACTACTGCCGACACGCTTGTATTGCCGTTGTATTCGTTTATTTCGAGCGTTACGGCAAGGTCTATTACATCTCCCTTTTTATAGGGGAACTCCTCGGCAGAGGTAAAAAAGCAGAGTGCGTTAATCGTTGCACCGTTTCTTGAAAGGATAAACTTTATATGTTTATTATTCGATAATGGAATAATATTATTCAAGGTCATATTGTACAGTCCGAATACCGGCGTGGGATTGCCTGCACCGAAGGGCTGTAAGCAGGAAAGCGACTGAACAAGCTCAACGCTTAAAAATGCAGGATTCAGCTTACATTCAATATTGAGCCTGTCAAAGGGCATATTTTCAAATCGGTTTGCAAACTCATTAATTCTTTTGCGGAATAATGGAATATTCTTGCTTTCGAGCGACAAGCCGACCGCCATTGGATGGCCGCCGTAATGAGTGAGCAAATCTGCACAGGAAAAGAGTGCGTCACAAAGAGGAAAGCCCTCTACACTTCGCCCCGAAGCCTTTGCTGTTTCTCCGTTTCGGGATATTACAATTGCAGGCTTGCCGTAAACCTCTTTTATTCGTGAGGCTACAATGCCGATTACGCCCTGATGCCAATTTTCACCGTCTAACACAATTATTTTGTCAAGCGTAAGAAAGGGATTCTGCTTGATTTCAGAGTCGATTTTTTGGAGTATTTCTGCTTCAATCTGCCTTCGCTCGGAGTTGTCATCGCAAAGCTCGGAAGCAATTTCCTCTGCCCTGTCAGGCTCCTCGGTAAGCAGAAGCTCTACCGATTTTTCCGAAATGCCAAGCCTTCCTACTGCATTTATACGGGGAACAAGTGTAAAAGATACATTTCCGGCAGTAATATTTTTTCCTCCGATGCCCGAGCTTTCAACAAGAGCGTCAATTCCGACTCTGTCCCTGTTCATTATGCTCTGAAGTCCACGCTTGACAAAGACACGGTTCTCGCCCTTAAGCTCGACAATATCACCTATTGTTCCGATGCTTACTATATCTGCGTAATTATCAAGCAGAGAATTTACATCGCAGTATTCTCCCTCGAGAGCCATAATCAGCTTAAATACAACACCGACTCCCGACAGGCTTTTAAATCTGCTTGGACAATCCTCTCTGTGTAAATCAACAACTGCGCAAGCCTTTGGAAGCTCACCTGTAGGCATATGATGGTCTGTGACAACAGTATCAATTCCAAGTGAGGAAGCGTAGGCTATTTCTTCAACAGCGGCAATTCCGTTATCGACAGTTACAATCAGCTTTACTCCCCTTTCACAAAGCTGTTCAACGGCTGATTTGTTCATTCCGTAGCCCTCAGTTTCACGGGAGGGAATGTAGAACATTGCATTTGCGCCGATTGTGTCGAAATATGAATAAAGAAGTGCTGTAGATGTAACTCCGTCGGCATCATAATCGCCGTAAACGCAGATTAATTCATTGTTTTCAAGCGCACACCTTATTCGGTCGCAAGCCTTGTCCATATCCTTTATTTCAAACGGAGAGGCTATTTGGGAATCATTATACAGAAAGTCCTCAATTTCCTCCTGAGTCCTTATATTTCTGATTCGCAGCAGCATTGCAACTATTGCAGGCAGCTCGTATTTATTTTGTATTTCAATGGCTTCCGCCTTATTCAGCTCGGCTACCGTCCATAATTTCAAAATGCCGCATCCTTTCTTGGTTAATTTTATCAGTTATTATATTCAGCAAGCATTGCTTCTGCGTGTGTAAGAGCCGCTTCGGTGATGTTTACACCGCCGATGATTCTGGCAAGCTCATTTTTTCTTCCGTCGTGGTCGAGCATTGTTACATCGGTGAAGGTTCTGCCATCTTCAATCTGCTTGCGGATAAGATAGTGATGGTCAGCAAGAGATGCAATCTGTGCCTGATGCGTTACGCACAAAACCTGACTGTTCTCGGAAACCTGTCTGAGCTTTAAGCCGACCTTTTCGGCGGCTGAGCCTGAAATTCCTGTGTCTACCTCGTCAAAAATCAAAGTATCTACTGTGTCTGACGCAGACAAAACTGTTTTTATTGCAAGCATCATTCTTGAAAGCTCGCCGCCTGAGGCTATTTTTGCAACGGGGCGGGGTGTTTCACCCGGATTTGCAGAAATGAGAAGCTCAACCTTGTCTATGCCTTTTGAGTTGAAGTCCGTTGTTTCAAAGGAGGGAACAAGCTCAACGCTCGGCATATTCAAAAAGCTCATCTCATTTTTAACCTTTTTTGCAAATTCTTCGGCAACCTTTTTACGGTGCGCACTCAATTTTTCAGCCGCCTGCATTGTCAGAGTTTTTGCCTTTTCAGCCGCTTCGATAAGGTCTTCACGGTTTTTGTCGTAATTCTGAAGCTTAATGAGCCTTGCCTGCATTTGCTCGGCAAGCGGTGTAAGCTCATCGGGCAAACAGTTGTATTTTCTTGTAAGGCGGTTAATCAAATCAAGCCTTTCTTCAACCTCCTCAAGCCTTTGAGGGTCGCTTTCAAGGCTGTCGATTGCGTCCGAAACACTCTCTGCGCAGTCCTTTAAATTGTAGTATGCATCTGCAAGAGCATCGGCAACAGGCTCATATTCGGGATTATACTCAGCCGCCTTTGCGACAGCCGCACTTGCAGAGTCAACGGCTTCGATTCCGCCGTCGAAGCTGTCGTCACCCGAAAGGAGCATTTTAGCCTTATTAAGCTGACTGAATATTTTTTCAAAGCTCATAAGCGAGGTGCGCTCCGCCTGCAAGGCTTCCTCCTCACCCTGACTTACATCGGCGTCAAAAAGCTCCTGCACCTGAAATGAAAGAAGGTCTATCTCTTTAAGCCTTTCGGATTCATCGGTGCAAGCTTCGGTTAATTTCTTATTCAGAATTTTATATTCCTTGTATTTTTCTTTGTAATCGGCTAAAAGCTCTGCGCTTTCGCCGTAGCTGTCTATATAATCAATATGGGTTTCGGGAGAAAAAAGCTCGTAGCTTTCGTGCTGACCGTGTATGTTGATAAGATTTTTTGAAAGCTCCTTTAGCATTGAAACAGTTGCAGGTCTGCCGTTGATTTTGCAGGTGCTTTTGCCCGAAGCATTAAGCGTTCTCTGTAAAATAAGAGTGCCGTCATCATCGCAAAAGCCGAGCTGTTCAAGGCTTTTGACTACCTTGTCATTAATATTATCAAACTGTGCGCTTACAAAGGCAGTCTGCTCACCCGTTCTGATTATCTCCTTTGATGTGCGCTGTCCCATAATGGCGTTTATCGCATCAATAATTATACTTTTTCCTGCGCCTGTTTCACCTGTCAGCACATTCAGTCCGTTTCTGAA
>CALZCU010000092.1 GCA_945632055.1 uncultured Ruminococcus sp.
CTGCATAGCAGGTTGCGTGGTACATCTTCTTGAAACGAGAGCTGTAGATAGCGTCCATTGCTACCTTGTCAAGAGCCTCGCAGTCAACGCCGGGCTCGCCTGCAATGCGGCGTGCAGCAGCGTATCTGCCTGTGATTGCGCCGTCGTTAAAGAGAAGAACCTTTGCGTCCTTGTCAAGACCGAACTCCTCGCCTCTGTAAACAGGCATATCGGTAACGATTGTACCGGGTGAGTTCTTTGCAAGGTTATATGCTTCCTTAAGTGTGTTTACAGGTACAACATTGTTGCCGTAAAAAGCAGCTTCAATAATTGACCTTGTTTTTGAGAAACCGGGCTTGCCTTTGCCGATTTCATTCAAAGGATAATAAGCTTTTGTTGACATAAAATCTACTCCTTTTCTGTTTTATGCTTGTGTATAGTATCACATTTTCAAGATACAACTGCATTATAACACTTGTAGTTTATTTTTTCAAGCAAAAATGCAATTATTCTTTCTTAAAACTGCAAAATTTACTTGCAATTTTTTGCATATAAAAACATATAATATTAATTTGCATTTATTTGTATATTTTTCTTGCATATTGACATCGGTATGTGAGCGAAAAAATTTTGCTGTGAAATTAACGGGTAAAGCCGTTATATGACTGTTGTACATATATTGCCGTTTTTCTGCCGTTATTTTGTATTTGACGAAATTGCGGTAAAATGATAGAATAGAAAAAGAATAATGAGGACGGTACGGGTTTATGTGTAAAAAGGCAATTCCCCTATTAATATGTGTTCTTGCTGCTGTTATTATGCTTGTCGGCTGCGGCAATAACAAAAACTCTGAAATTGTTGGAGATTGGGTGCCGACTACGGCAAGAATAAACGGTAAAACGATTAAATATGATAAGCTGGACATAGAAGAGGGCAAGTTCGGATTTTCTTTCAGCAGGGACGAAAAATGCAAAGCTACGATTGCAGGAGTGTCCGACGAAAGCTCGTACACATTTAACGGCACATCGGTCGACATTGAGCTTAACGGCGAAAAGTATAAGCTCGATTACGAGAGCGGAACGCTTACGCTGACGCTCAACTACGGCGGTGAAAACACATCGTTCACATTTACAAAGGTTAAGTAACCTAAATTATAAAGTTATTAAACGGGGCAACAGCTCCGTTTTTTGTTTTTAGTTACTGCTCGAATTTAGTATTTATACATATTTATAGTTAATATACTGCCTATAAAAAATTTTAAAAAAACTTTAAAAAACCTTAAAATTTGTCCGTATGTTGTCATAGTCGGTCTGTTATACTGTAGTCACAAGATAAGGAACAGACAAAAGCTCCTTAGAAAAACAAACAAACCAAATCAAATCAAAACAACTAAAATAACAAAACAAAAAAGGTGGTATAATTATGAAAAAGCAGACAGGTACAATCAAAAGAAGACTCATCGCAATAGCTCTTACAGTAATCACACTTTCATCATTCACAACAATGACAATTACTTCAGCTTCAGCAGCAACAAATCAGACAACAGTCAGTGCAAGCCTGCACAGGAATGCAGACAAGGCTCTGAACGACTCACAGGAAAAATCAAAAGAGGAAGAAAAAAAGAAAGAGGAAGAAGCAAAAAAGAGAGAAAAAACTGTAACCGCTCTTGTAAATTCAGCAATCAGCGCAGCAAAGGGCGATTTCGTCAAGGCAATATCAACATCTCTTGAGCTTCTCCCATACGGAAAATGCTTATCAGCTCTGTTTGAATACGGCTACGGACTTATCTCAGATGTTATAAATGAGCAGGATCCAAGCGCAGCAGTAGAATCCCCGAAGATAGAGGATATAAAAATTCAGCTCGACAAGGTAAGAGAACAGCTCAATGTAATCGAAGGTCTGGTTAAGGAATTAAAGAACGAGGACTTCAACAAGAGCATCAACACACTTATCCGTATGTACGACAAGCACAACGCAAAAATAACCAAGCTGGCAAACGCAAGATATGAGCTTGCAAAGGCTAAAAAGGCAAAAGCAAGCGAAACTGAAATTGAGAAGAAACAGCAGGCGGCTGACAAGGCTCTCAAGGCAATCAAGGATATTGACAGCAAGGATATACAGGATCTCAGAAAAGGAATCGAAAAATGTACTCAGTATATGGCAGGCAAAACTCAGGGCGGTATAAAGGATAACCCGTTCAGAATTAATCTTGACTCCGTTATGACTGCCGCAGGCTCAGGCTCCTTCGGAAACTACATTTACAATGAAACTGTTGAAAAATACGACAAGGCAATCTGGACATATTACACTACAGCGCTTACACTCTACACCTCGCTTGAGCGAATCAAAATCAATGAGCTTGTAAAAACAGATGAGGATACTGCGAAGGAAGAAGCTGATGAGCTCCAGCTTTTGCTTAACGGAAAGCTCAACGGCGAAACAAAGACAGAGAGACAAATCAATGCGGCAGACGCATATAAGTATTACAAGGAAAATGTTGTAAACGAAGAGATTAAGTACAAGGATCAGTATAAGTATCAAAGTGAATGGAAAAAGTATTTCACAAGCATCGGCACAGGAAAGGCAGACAGTTTAGGTTTTACCGCGACAGGAAATTACTTCAACAGGGCAATGGCTGAGTATATTGACAACATCAGCAGCTCAGGTAAGCTGACAGTTGAAAACAAAGCCTTTGCAACTAATTTCAAATATATCAACGATATGATTGCTAAGTACAGAGAGCTTCGTGACCCTGAATCCGCTAAGTCGGAATCCACTAAGGCAGAAACTCCTGAACCTCAAAAGGATTTAAAGCTCAGAGATTTTCTTGAAAAGAACCTTTGTACCAAGCTCCCGGCAGAAAGCAAATATCTGGTTGTCGGACAGATGAAAGCAACCTATAGTGCATTTGGACATTTGTACACACTTGAAATTCCCGTAATCAAGCTCGATGAGGGAAACGCTAAGGTAGAAAATATCACAATTCACAGATCTGACGATCGCATAACATATGTGAGCAACACACTTGATAATGTATGCTACTTCGCAGAAAATATTCAGCAGTTAACCCAAAAGGTAGCTGTAGTTACAAACTATTACGGCAAGGAAACAGTATTCGATAATTTTGCAGACGCATGGACATATGCAAATCAGAACGGTTCGTGCAAAATCAAGCTGTATGCTGATGTAACAGCAAAAAATGTTGAAGGCAGCAACGCAACAGCATTCGGCGAAGGCGAGTTCTTTACAAGAGGCTCAAACAAAGGCGCACTCTATGTAAGAAATTATATAACACTTGACCTTAACGGGCACACAATCAACAGAAATCAGAAGAGCGCAGTTGATGACGGTTCCGTATTCATAAAGGATAAGGACTCAAGCGAACTTGAGGTTATCGACAGCTCCGGTAAAAAGGGTGTAATCACAGGCGGCAACACAACAGGCAACGGCGGTGCATTCTACGACACCAATACATCGACTCTAACTAGCTATCTCAGCAGAGTAACATTTGAAAATGTAGTTATCAAGGGCAACCACGCAAACGGCTTGGGCGGCGGAATTTACTTCTCAGAAAGCTCTGACGGCAACAGATTAATCCTCAATAACTGCGAGATAACAAATAATACAGCAGGCAAAAACGGCGGCGGAATCTACTGTGCATCAGGCAATGTATATACTGCAGATGTTACGGTTAAGGGAAATGTTCAAATCACAGGAAATACCGTAAACGGCTCGGCAAATAACGCAACACTTACAGATACCGCATTTGGCAAGGCTGTATTTAATATTGACGACAGCTTCAGCTCAGGCTCAAGAATAGGCGTTAACTCCACAACAAGCGATCACAGCCTCAGAATTACAAGCAGAACAGAGCATATGAGCGATTGCAAGAGCGTTTTCTCAGCTGACTTCAGCAGCAAGAAAATCAATGTTTGCAAGGGCTTTATGTCAAGCTCATACTACGCTGAAATCTGCGACGCATAAACAAGTCGCTTTCAGAAATTCCCACAACGAAACAGCACCACACAACCGTGCGGTGCTGTTTTGTATATATTTTATTTTACCAGATTCCGATAATCTGCTGCATTGCAATGCTGACTGCGGTTATTGCCACCCAGCAGGTGAAGCCGAGCAGAATCGGTTTTCCTCCTGTTTTCACAAGCTTTACAATGTTTGTGTTCAGTCCGATAGCCGCCATAGCCATAACTATGAAGAATTTGCTCAGCTGCTTTAAAAAGCCGAATGTATTATTTGCAAATTCAAGTGCTTCGCCTGAGAAAAACGAGGATACAAGCGTTGTGATTACGGAAGCAAGTACAAAGTAGAGGATAAACATCGGGAAAATCTTTTTAAGACTTACCTTTGTCTGCGAATTATTTTTTGAGCTGCTCGACTTTTTCATCTTATAGAAGGTGAGGACAAGCGTAATCGGAATTATGGCAAGCGTTCTTGTCAGCTTTACGATTGTCGCATTTTCAAGAACGATTCCGCCTGTTTTGTGTATGGAATCCCATGTTGAGGCGGCGGCAGTTACCGATGAGGTATCGTTGACTGCTGTGCCTGCAAAGAGCGAAAAGCCTGCGTCGCTCATTCCCAGAAGTCCTCCGAGCGTTGGGAAAATCAGAGCAGCAATAACATTGAACAGGAAAATAACCGAAATCGACTGTGCAATTTCCTCATCGTCTGCGTCAATAACAGGTGCGGTTGCGGCAATTGCAGAGCCACCGCAGATGCTTGAGCCTACACCGATGAGCGTAGCGGTTTTTGACGGCACCTTTAAAAGCTTGTACATTACAAAGGCTGTCACAAGCGAGATTGTGATTGTTGAAAGAATAATCGGCAGAGAGGTCATTCCGACCTTACCGACTGTTGCAAGGTTAAG
Organism: uncultured Ruminococcus sp.; assembly: GCA_945632055.1. GTDB lineage: Bacteria > Bacillota > Clostridia > Oscillospirales > Acutalibacteraceae > Ruminococcoides. Next base: position 4,862 of record CALZCU010000092.1, read on the forward strand.
TCCGAAGCCGAGCAGAACTACTGCATATTGCAGAACTTTTTTTGAACAAAAGGCTATGCCGCCTGCAAATGCTTCCTTGTTTTTCAGAAAAAGAGTCAGAATCATTCCTGCGATAATCGCAATAACAGGCGCACCGATTACTTCAAGCGGCTGAATGAACCGAACAAGAAGCCAGGACGGAATTGCAATCACAAGACACAGGGATATTCCGGGAATCATAGCTTTAATATTTTTCATAAATACCTCCGAATTTTATTTTTCGATATAAATAATAGCACATTTCGGAGCCGATTACAAATCCAAAATGTGCTAAATTTTTATTTATGTATTTGAACTAATCTAAAAATCCCATAACGGAATGAAGTCGGTGCTTGCAGAGGATAAGTCCTGCGTAAATCCGTTTAAGCCGAGGTTGAACAGCTCCGATTTCACCTTGTCGTATTCACGGCGGGTTATTGTCCTGTTCAGCTTGGGGAAATCAGAGGCTCTTCCTACAGGCACATACTGACACATCAGACTGACAAG
>CALZCU010000093.1 GCA_945632055.1 uncultured Ruminococcus sp.
TCGTCCTTGCCGTTGTACCTTTCGGGAACGGCAATCAGCCTTACAGCATCTCCTCCGCTTTCCGAGCTTGTAAGCACATCGCAGAAATATGACGGCATAACGGCTGAAACACCTTCGGTTTCTTCAACCGCCTTAATATCGTCACTGCTGAAGCCGACGGTGGAAACAAGTCGGTAATCCATAAGATTCTGTTCGGAGTAGTAGCTCTCGGCAAGGCTGTACATTGACGGAACAGTTGCCTTGATTCCTGCAAAAAATCCGACTCCGAGCGCAATTATCGCCATAATTGAAATGAACCTTGCTTTGGTATTTTTAATTTCACGAAAAGTATTTTTTAGGAGAGATTTTGTCATATTAGTACCTACTTAACCGGGGTTTGCAGTATGCTTACCATTCTATTTCGTCAACGCTCTTTGGCGAGGAATTGTAAATATCCTTGACGATTTTTCCGCTTTTCATCTCAATAATATGGTCAGCCATAGGAGTAATTGCGCTGTTGTGGGTGATTAAGACAACGGTCATCTTTTCCTTTTTGCAGGTTTCCTGCAAAAGCCTGAGAATCTGCCGTCCTGTGTTGTAGTCAAGTGCGCCTGTCGGCTCGTCGCAGAGAAGCAGACCGGGTCGCTTTGCAAGTGCCCTTGCAATTGAAACTCTCTGCTGTTCACCGCCGGAGAGCTGTGCAGGGAAATTATCCTTTCGCTCAAGCAGTCCAACACTTTTCAGAGCTTCTTCGCTGTCGAGCGGATTTTTGCAAATCTGAGCCGCAAGCTCCACGTTTTCCTTTGCGGTCAGATTGTGGACGAGGTTGTAGAACTGAAACACAAAACCGATGTCAAATCTGCGGTACTCAATGAGCTGTTTGTCGGTGAATTTGCTTATATCCCGGTCCCTGACGATAATTTCGCCCTCGGTACAGCTGTCCATACCGCCGAGAATATTCAGCACAGTCGTCTTGCCTGCGCCTGAGGCGCCGACAACGATTGCAAACTCGCCCTGCTCTATTTTAAAGGAAATCCCGTCAACAGCGTTGATGGTTATTTCACCCATTTTGTAGCGTTTATACACATTTTTAAATTCAACAAGACTCATACAAATCCTTCTTTCGCATTGTGGTCTATTATATAAATTATACCATTTTATCGTTCGGTTTTCAATGTATAATAAAGCATATATGGACATATTACGCAAATAAAATAAGGTCGGCAAGCGTTTTGGCTGACCGACCGTGGATTATTTAATATATATTATTATACGAACAGATTAATCAAAGAATTTTGCGTGGATTGCGGAAACTGCCTTGTCGGCGTCGGAAGCGTCAATGAGGACAGAAACCTTGATTTCGCTTGTGCTGATCATCTGAATGTTAATCTGTGCGTCATAAAGAGCCTCAAACATCTTTGTTGCAACGCCTGCGTGGCTCTCCATTCCTGCACCTACAATTGAAATCTTTGCAACCTGATCGTCGTAGAGCACCTCTGCTGCGCCGAGGTTTTCCATATAATCCTTAAGGCAGTCAACAGCCTCCTGGCCTCTGTCCTTTGCAACGGTAAAGCTGATGTCCTTTTTGCCGTCATGACCGATTGACTGAAGAATGATATCAACATTGATGTCCTTTGCAGAGAGCTTTGAGAACATCTTGAAAGCAAGACCGGGAAGATTGGGGATACCTGTAACCGAAATTCTTGCAACCTCTGTATCCTTAGCAACGCCGCTGATTAACATTTTTTCCATTTTTGTTTTCTCCTTTACAATTGTACCCGAAGCCTTTGCCATACTCGAAAGCACTTCAAGCTCGATGTTATATTTTTTAGCCATTTCAACAGAACGGTTGTTGAGAACCTGAGCGCCGAGTGTGGCAAGCTCAAGCATTTCGTCGTAGGAAATTTCCTTTAACTTCTTAGCGTTTGCAACCTTTCTCGGGTCTGCTGTGTAAACACCCTCAACATCGGTGTAAATCTGACACAAATCAGCGTGCATTGCAGACGCAATTGCAACTGCGCTTGTGTCTGAGCCGCCTCTGCCGAGCGTTGTTACATCGCCGTACTTGGAAAGTCCCTGGAAGCCTGCAACAACAACGATATTTTTCTTGTCAAGCTCTCGTCTGATTCTTGATGCGTCAACTCTTTTGATTCTTGCGCTTGTGTGAGCCGATGTGGTTTCAAAGCCTGCCTGCCAGCCGAGCAGTGACACTGCGTGGTAGCCGAGCTTTTCAATTGCCATTGCAAGCAGTGAAATTGAAATCTGCTCTCCTGCCGCAAGAAGCATATCCTTTTCTCTTCTTGAGGCTTTGGGGTTGATTTCCTGCGCCTTTTCGATAAGGTCGTCGGTTGTGTCGCCCTGTGCAGAAACAACAACTACAACATCGTTGCCCTTTGCAAAGGTGTCGGTTACGATTTTCGCAACATTCATTACACGCTCGGCGTTGGCAACAGAACTGCCGCCGAATTTCTGAACTATCAAACTCATTTACTCAATACTCCTCTTTTGTTGCTCTTTATTGACAAAACCGCATAAAGCTGTGGTCAGCCTATGCAGTGTTGCATTTAATTGTATAGGAAACTACCCTGATACGGTCGGGCAAATAAGATTGGGTAATATCGACCTATCTGCCCGAATTGGGTGTCGAGACACTCGACTTACAAATCTCCTATGCGGATTGTTGAAAGCACCTCAACGCCATCGCTTTTAAGCTCTTCAACTTTGCCGAGAATATCGCCGTAGGGCATCTCGGTTGTAACAAAGGCGGCTTCATCAGAAGAAGCGTCTGCTCTTTCGATAACGCTGATTGCTCCGAAGAGCTTTTCTGCCTTTTTAAGAGCATTTTCGCCCTTGGTGCGAACATATACGGCTGTACGGGATTCTTCAAACGGAACAATGTTGCTTCCGTTTCCGTCAGCCCAGTAAAGGTATTTTCTTGTTTTAAGGTGCTTACAGCAGTCAACAACATCGGCTACAACTGCGCTTGCGGTCGGGAGCTTTCCTGCGCCCTTTCCGTAGAACACAACATCGCCTGTGCAGTCGCCCCTTACCATAATTCCGTTGAACTCGTTGTCGATATTTGCAAGCTGGCTCATTTTCGGAACGAACATAGGCGCAACAAGAATGTCGATTTTGCCGTCGTCAAGTCTTTTAACCTTGCCGATAAGCTTGATTACGCAGTTAAATGCTTCTGCATACTTTACATCTTCAAGCGTAATGGCTGTGATTCCCTCTGTATGTACCGAGTCGGGATAAACATGCTTGCCGAATGCAAGTGAAGCGAGAATACAGATTTTGCGGCAGGCATCGTGACCTTCAATGTCAGCGGCAGGATTTCTCTCTGCAAAGCCGAGGTCCTGCGCAAGCCTGAGTGCGTCCTCAAACTGCATACCGTCCTCAATCATCTTAGTGAGAATAAAGTTTGTTGTGCCGTTTAAAATTCCTGCTACCTCGTAAACTATGTTAGCAACAAGGCACTGACTCATCGGACGGATAATCGGAATACCGCCACCTACGGAAGCCTCAAAAAGGAAGTTTACATTTTCCTCCTTAGCTATTGCAAGAAGCTCTGCACCGTGAGCCGCAACAAGCTCCTTGTTTGAGGTTACAACGCTTTTGCCTGCCTTTAAGCACTGCTTTACAAAGTCATACGCAGGATTTAATCCGCCCATAACCTCGACAACAACTCTGACCTCTCTGTCATTGATAATGTCATTGAAGTCCTTTGTGAATCTGTCTGCAAGCGGACTGTCGGGAAATTCACGCAAATCAAGAATGTGCTTGATGTAAATTTCCTCGCCGAGGCTTGCAAAAAGCTTCTGTTTGTGAGTTGTGAGAATTTCGGCAACACCTGAGCCTACCACTCCGTGTCCCATTATTGCTACTGAAACCATATCTTTACCTAACCTTTCAGATTAATACCATAAACTTTATGAATCACAATGCTGATGTTTATAATTTGGTACTCGATATTCGGGCGGATAATATCCGCCCCTACGAGATTGTGAAAAATTGTTGTTGCTGTGAAACTCTTAAACTGTCCGTTGTTTCTTTACAGAGCAGTTTATGCAATTATTCGCTGTGCGTCGGAGCCTGAGGAACTTCGCTGTGCTCTCCGCCGCCCTCGGCAGAGCTGCTTGAGCTGCCTGAGCCTTCACCGCCGGAGCTTTCGCCGCCACTGCTCTCTCCGCCTGAGCTTTCACCGCCGGAGCTTTCAACGCCCGAGCTTTCGCCGCCTGAACTGCTGCTCTCACCGCCTGAGCCGCTGCTGCCCTGTCCGGCTGAGCCGCTGCTCTCTCCGCCTGAGTTATTGCCGCCGTTGCTGTCATTATAATCTGCATTGTAATCATAATAACCGCCCATTGCAGGCATATTGTCCTCGGTGTAGTATCCGATGTATCTTCCCGAAGGATTGCTTGTTGTTACAATCAGTCCGTTGTGCGGATTATACTGCGCTTCAACGAGGTTCGGAGAGAGGTTGTATTCCTTCTGCTCCTTGCCCTCAAGATATTTGCCCATAATGTTTGCAAAGAACCTTGGTGCAACGGTTCTTCCTACATCGCTTATGCTTGCCGGCTGGTCAAATCCGCACCAGGTTGCAAGCGTTGCATAGGGAGAAAGTCCGCAGAACCAGCTGTCCTTGTTTTCGTCGGTTGTACCGGTTTTGCCGATAACATCCCAGCCGCTGATTTTTGCGTGGGTTGCGCCTGTGTGACCGAGCTGGGTGTATTTCATATTATAGCTGAGGAGTCTGTTCATAATCGAAGCCGTTTCGGCAGAATAAGCCTGCTTAGGAACTGCGTCACGGTTGTCAATGATTATGTTGTCCTCAGAGTCGGTGACATAGTAGTAGGTGTACGGCTTGTAGTAAAGACCGCCGTTGCCCATATAGTTGTAGGAAGCCGCCATTTCTCTTACGGATACACCGCCGTTCATACCGCCCATTGAGAGTGCGCCGAGGTTGCCTGCGTCCTGCTCAGAGAGCTTGCTGAAGCCCATTTTTGTGACAGCCTGCTCATATGCAACGGACGGACCTCCGATGAGGTTGAGGGTCTGAACTGCTGTTGCGTTTGATGAAATCTCAATTGCGTCGGGGAGAAGCATATCTCCCTGATAGTAGCCGTAGGCGTTGTTAGGTCCGGTTATAACCTGTCCCTTTTCATTCGTCCAGTTGTCAACAGGGGAGTCCTTGACAAGCGAGGAATAGTAAAGCATTTTATTGTCGATTGCATAGGGATAGACGATTACGGGCTTAATTGACGAACCGGGCTGGAGCGAGGAATGAGTTGCTCTGTCCCACTCAAGCGCCCTTGTTTTTCTCTTGGAGCTACCGACAGTTGCAATCACCCTGCCGTCAAAGTCCATAAGTACAGAGGCTATTTGCAAATCCGAATCATAGC
>CALZCU010000094.1 GCA_945632055.1 uncultured Ruminococcus sp.
CTGACGGTCGAGCCACTCCCTGTTGTTTCCTGTACTTTGCAGGTTGTCGCTCAGCACCTTTCCGTCCGAAACAACCACAATCTCAGGTCTTGTGCGGTTCACACGGAGCTTCATATCAAACGGAGTGACAGGTCGTTTACTGCTTTTCGGAAGCACCGACATTCTTCCGTTCTGCTCAAGATACACCGTTTCAACCTCGTCCAGCACAAAATATCCCTTGTCACGGAGCATCGACAAAAACTCGTTCATATCAATTTTTGCCGTCAGCAGATTTTTCTTGTAAATCTTGCCCTTGTCATACAGCACAATCGTCTTTCCCGTAAAGAGCCTACGCAGAATAACTGATTTCTGCGAGAGGAACGACAGCAAAATCACGACTGCAGCATAAATGACAAGCGCAATCAGACATTCAACAAATTTATCAAAGCCGTTTGTCGCCATTTCAGCCGCAATCGAGCCGATTGTGATGCCGTTGATGTAGTCGAAAAGATTGAGGTTTGCCATCTGCTTGTTGCCGATGAGCTTTGAAAGAATGAACAGCACAAGCAGAGAAATCGGTGCAGTAATAAAGGCATGCCAAAAGTCCATAATAATCCCTCCACAGGACTATTATGGACTTTAAAAAACAATTTATTCTCTTACCAAGGCTTTATTGTGCCTGTCAGCTCGGTAACGCTCTTCATTCCGTTTTCATCAAGAAAACGGTTCAAGCCCTCGTTAATTTTAATCGGAGCGTACGGGTCTGAAAAAAGCACCGTTCCAATCTGCAAGGCAGACGCTCCTGCGATAAGCATTTCAACAGCGTCCTGCCAGCTTGAAATTCCTCCCATACCGATAATCGGGATTTTAATTGCACTCGCAACCTGCCAGACCATTCTTACAGCAACAGGGAAAACAGCAGGACCGCTCATTCCGCCTGTGTTGTTGCGGATAATCGGGCGGCGTGTGTTGATGTCAATCCTCATTCCCGTAAGTGTGTTTATCATTGAAACAGCGTCTGCGCCGTTTGCCTCAGCCGATTTTGCAATAGTAACAATATCGGTGACATTCGGACTGAGCTTTACAATAAGCGGCTTTGTGCAGTGTCTGCGCACAGCGTCGGTGATTGCGCCGACCGATTCACAGCTCGTTCCGAACTGAACTCCTCCGCTCTTAACATTGGGGCAGGAAATGTTCATTTCAATCATATCAACTTCGGTATCGCTGAGCTTTTCAGCCATTTCGCAGTACTCCTCGGGAGTGTTGCCTGCAATGTTTGCGATTACAACTGTGTTCTGCTGTTTGAGCCAAGGCAAGTCTTCCTTGATGAACACATCAACGCCGGGATTCTGCAAGCCAACGGCATTGAGCATACCGGACGGAGTTTCGGCAACTCTCGGCGGCGGATTGCCGTCACGGCGCTTAAGCGTGATTCCTTTGCACGAAATTCCTCCCAGCTTTTCAAGAGGATAAAGCTCGCCGTATTCTCTGCCGAAGCCAAAGGTGCCCGAAGCGGCTATGAGCGGATTGTTGAACTCCACACCTGCAATTTTTACCGATAAATCAGCCATCAGAATACTACCTCCTCAGCATTGAATACGGGGCCGTTTTTGCAGACATGCTGCATAAGCTCCTCGCCGTTTTTCCTCACCTTTACAGCGCACACAAGACAAGCACCTATTCCGCAGGCCATTCTCTCCTCAAGAGAAATCTGGCAGGGCTTGCCGTTCTCTCTGCACACCTTGGCAACAGCCTTAAGCATAGGAGTAGGGCCGCAGGCGCAAACCTCGTCAACCTCGCCGACTTTTTCCTTTAAAATGTCAGTCACAAAGCCGTGAACTCCTGCACTTCCGTCATCTGTTGCAAGTACAAGCTCTGCGCCTGCCGCTTTGAAATCGTCCTGTAAAATCACGAGAGATTTATTGCGAAAGCCTGTGATAACAAGCGGATTTTCAGTCTGCTTTGCAGTGTAGAGCATAGGCGGAACGCCGATTCCGCCGCCGATAAGGCAGTAACGCTTTCCCTTTTCAATATTGAAGCCGTTGCCGAGCGGTGCAAGAATGTCAACCTCAGTACCCTGCTTCATCTCGGACATCAGCCTTGTTCCCTCGCCCTTAACCTGATAAACAAGCCTTAACACTCCGTTTTCGCTGTCGCAGACGGAAATCGGACGACGCAGAGTTTTTGAAGGCACATAAACATGGGCAAACTGACCGCATTTTGCAAGCGGAGCAAGCGCCTCGTTTTTTACCCTCATATCAAAAATGCCCTCAGCAATTTCATCATTTGAAATAAGCTGAAATTTCTTAACATCGTACTTCATTTTATCATTCCTTTATAAGTATTCAAAAATAATTGTTATTACACTAATATCCTCACTTCGGTAAACATAGCACTCGTTGTTTAAATTTGGAGTATCATTATTTATTTTGTTTGCGTCTGCAATCCAATCTGCAAGATATCCGTCAAAAATAATTTCATCAGCCGCAGTATAATAATCAAGACCTTCATCAATAGCAAAGCTGAGATACTCGTCGCCTTTCTTTGCAGACTGTGCTATTGCTTTGGAAATTTCTTCGCTGTCCTCCAAATCATCGACCGTCACACAGCTGTAGCTGTAGTAGTAATATTTTGTTCCCGTACACTCGGGAGCAAAAATATTGTAGAAGATATCAGAGTTTTTATTGTACTCGGAAGAAGATATTTTGCTGTAAAGTGCAGAGGTACTGTGCGACTCGGAGAATTTGTCGGACGGCATATTAAAATATGTATACATCGGAAATTCCGTTTCACCATCGGTGTCGTTCCAGGTCACATCAACCTCATACCACTCACCGTCAAGCATAATATTGTTCCAGGAGTGAGATTCTCCGTCGGCAGTTCCCGAAATATTTATACAGTCAATTCCAAGCTCGTTGCACAAAAGCTGAAACGCCCTTGAATACCCCTCGCACACAGCCTTTTTTTCAACCAATGCACCGTAGGCGTCATTCTCATTTCCTTTGATTTCATCAGCTTTGGCGGCTTCCTTGTCATACACGCAGTTTTCAACAAGGTAGTCGTTGGCATACAGCTCAAGCTCATAAGCTGAAGCGTTCTTCGGTGCGCCGTCAACAGCAGTCTTCAGTGCTTTGTTGAAATCCGCCTTTGCCTGCTCAAGCTCTGATGAATCCGTATTGTATTCAAGCCGAATCGTTGAGCAATAGCCGTTTTCATTTTCGGTATATGAGAATATGCTGCTCAGCCAGAAAACCTCGGGATGGTCATTTTTATAAGCCTCAACGGCTTCCTCAATATGTCGCTGTTCAAGGGGTGAATCAATGACAATCATTGAATTGTCTGCCTTTTCTGCATACTCATCAATTTTCATATAAAGCTCTTTGAGCTTGTCAGAGGAGAGATTGTCATAGCCGTAGCTTGTAACAACCTCCTTCTGCGGTGAAACAGCTGTTACCGAAGAAGCAGCGTTTTCCTCTGTTTTTGAAGAATCAGAGTGAAAAAGGCTGTCGCAGGAGCATAAAATCAAGGCTGTCAAAACAACCGAAACAACCGAAAAAAGGTTTACTAAGTTCATTTTGTATTTTTTATAGTAATTCATAGCTTAATTTTACATTATATTTTATATTCAGTCAATTGCATTTTTTAAATTTTTATGCTATATTAATGGAAGTCTGTTCGCAAAATCCAGACTTTAAAAAAATACTACGGAGGAATTTAATATGAAAACAAAATCAACGATGTACATCGTGCAGGCGGCTGTTATTGCTGCGCTTTATGCGACGCTGACAATCCTGCAAAACACACTTCTGCCGGGTACGGCATCTATGGCTGTGCAGTTCAGGGCGTCCGAGGTGCTGACTATCCTTGCAATCTTCACACCTGCCGCTATTCCCGGACTTACAATCGGCTGTATTATTGCAAACATCAGCTCGCTCTCGGTTCTCGGTACGTACGATATGATTTTCGGCTCGCTCGCAAGCCTGATTGCGGCTGTGCTGATGTATCTGCTCAGAAACAAAAGGCTGTTCACTCTGCCTGTTGCGGCGGCGCTTATGCCTGCAATCGCAAACGGAATTTTAGTTGGCTTTGAAATTGAGTTTTTCTTTGTTGAGGGCGGATTCCACTTCGGCGATTTCCTGTTTCAGGGAAGTCTTGTTGCTCTCGGTGAGCTTAGCGTATTGCTTGTACTCGGACTTCCGCTTGCAAAGCTTATTGAAAAGCAGGGCTTAGACAAAAAGCTCCTCGCATTAAATCAACAATAATAATATTCATAAATAAATGATTTTGCAATTCAAAAGCACCTGTCAGACGGCAGGTGCTTTTAAGTTTAAAAATGTTGTAGCATAGAATCAATAATATTCTACTTAAGAAGTTCTCATCGCTTTTGAATAATAATTGTAGAGAAGGGGCTGTCGCAAATGTAAAAAAATTTGCAGCAGTCCCTTTTGAAGTTGAATTAATAATTATTTGCTTTTGTTCTGAATGTACTCGTCAATAGCGGCTGCGGCTGTTTTTCCTGCGCCCATTGCAAGGATTACCGTTGCCGCGCCTGTTACTGCGTCACCGCCTGCGTAAACGCCCTCACGAGAGGTAAGACCGTTATCGTCTGCGATAATGCCGCCCCACTTCTGTGTGTCAAGTCCCTTTGTCGTTGACTTGATAAGCGGGTTGGGTGATGTGCCGATTGAGATGATAACTGCGTCAACATCAAGAACAAACTCACTGCCCTCAACGGCAACAGGTCTTCTTCTGCCGCTTGCGTCAGGCTCGCCAAGCTCCATCTTGATGCACTTCATACCTGTTACGAACTCGTCCTCATTGCCGATGATTTCAACGGGGTTGTTGAGCAGCTTGAAGATGATGCCCTCTTCCTTAGCGTGTTCAACCTCTTCCTTACGGGCAGGAAGCTCCTCCTCGCTTCTTCTGTAGACGATGTAAACCTCGTCTGCGCCAAGGCGTTTTGCACAGCGTGCAGCGTCCATTGCAACATTACCGCCGCCGACAACTGCAACCTTCTTTGCGTGCATAATCGGTGTTGAGGGATCGTCCTTGTAAGCCTTCATAAGGTTTGTTCTTGTTAGGAACTCGTTTGCAGAGTAAACACCGCAGAGGTTTTCGCCGGGAATGTTCATAAATCTGGGAAGTCCTGCGCCCGAGCCGATGAATACAGACTCAAAGCCGTACTCGTCCATAAGCTCGTCAATCGAGATAACTCTGCCGATTACCATATTTGTTTCAACCTTAACGCCGAGCTGTTTGAGAGTGTCAACCTCTTTCTGAACAATCGACTTGGGAAGTCTGAATTCGGGAATACCGTAAACAAGAACGCCGCCTGCAAGGTGGAGAGCCTCAAATACGGTTACCTCGTAGCCCTTCTTTGCAAGGTCGCCTGC
>CALZCU010000095.1 GCA_945632055.1 uncultured Ruminococcus sp.
CAGGCGACTTTATGGGCAAGAAGGTTCAGCCTAAGGACACACTCGGTATCCTCGAAGCAATTGTAGAGGGCAAGGCTGAGTTCAAGAAGTGGGGACCGTTCTCCGACATCGAGATTATGGATTGGGAAGGCTTCATTCCCGATATGAACGACGAGGAGTATGTTTCACAGCTTAAGGCTCGTATGAATGACCGTGTAAATGAAATCAAGGCATTCGCAGTTGAAAAAGACGGCTACGACAAGCTTCCCGATGACGCTCTCGAAGCTATCCAGAAGGTTGTTGACGAACTCAACTAAGTACCTTAGTCGTAATTCGGGCAGACAGCTCGGTTATAAATCAGGCAACGGTTACCCGATGCTGAAATCCGCACTTAAATAAAATCAAGGTCGGAGCATTGCTTTACAGCGGTGTCCGACCTTTTCTTTGAATTTTTTCTATTGACATTTTTAATATATTGATGTATTATAAATATAGTAACGGAACAGTTTTGGCTGTTCTGCGAAATTTAAGGCTTTATTTAAAAACCGCCTTGTATTCGGAGTACAGGGCGGTTACTTCTTTTTAATATCGTTAATAATTGCCCTGACTGCCGTCAGAACAATTACGAATGTAAGTAAAATTATTACATCATTCACTTGATACGCACCCCCTTTACAAATAAAATTTGCAGGGATTGGGTGCAGAACAACCGCCGCAATTCCGTTACTACGGGTATTATTATATCATAACTTATCGAAAAAACAATACCAATGCAAAATAAACTAACCGCTCTGTATGTGCAGTACAGAGCGGTTAGTTATTTTTAGAATAATATTATTTTGCTATATTTATATCGGTGATTTCAGCCGCAATACCGTTCTTTGAAATGAGCTTATTAAGCAGGTCGCACAGCTCTTTGCTGTAGCTGTTCACGAAGTGAGCCGTAAGCTCTGCCTTTTTTTCATCGCTGAGCGACTGCAATATGCCCTTTACAAGCTCATCTCTGTCATCACCGACAATGTCAAGAGCCTTAATAATTGCTTCTGTTTTCTCGTTGCTCGGAATCTGCTCAATTATCTTTGGCAGGAGCTTCAAAGCAACCGACTCGTAATTAACCTCAGCAACATCTGCGCTGATATTCATCAGCCTTTCACCGCCTGCAAAGGAAAGGTCGCCCAGCTCAATCCCCATTCCGTTATCACTCAGCGAGCGGTTAATCTGCATAATAATATTATCCTTGCTCTGATTGCAGACCTTAATAATCATAGCGTCCCTCATACTCTGAGGGAGAAAAGCCATACTTCCGCACAGTCTTTTTATTAATGACGGATTAAACGCTGTCGACTCGTTTTTTTCAGCCATAATCGGCAACAGCTTATCCAGAACCTGCGCAACATTTATATTTTCAATTGTATACCTTACCCTTATATGCTTCATTCCTTTTCTGTCAAATTTTTCTGCCGTCTGCCGACGGAGTGACATAGACTGTTTTGTTGTTTACATAAATCACCATTCCGGGCTTTGCACCGGAGGGCTTGCTGACATATCTGACTAGCGTATAATCAACAGGCACCTGACTGCCGCCTCTTGCCTTGCTGTGATATGCCGCCAGCCTTGCCGCCTCGACAATTGCCTCATCACTTATCTTCCGTCCGTCACTCACGATTATCGTGTGCGAGCCGTGAATGTCCTTTGTGTGAAGCCAGATATCGTTTTTTGAAGCTGTTTTCAAGGTCAGCTTATCGTTCTGCCTGTTGTTTCTTCCGACAAGAATTTTAAACCCGTCGCTCGATTCAAATTCAAGCGGCGGAAGCTGTGACAAAGGTCTTTGCTTGCCCTTCGGACGGCGAAGATAACCCTGCTCTGTAAGCTCCTCTCTTATCTGAGCAAGCTCCTTTTCGCTCTCCGCCCTGCTGACCTCGTCAAGCACCGATTCAATATATTCAAGCTCGGCTTTTCCCTTTTCAATCTGCTCCCCCAGAATACTCTCTGCATTCTTCGCCTTCTGATAATCCTTGTAGTATTTCTGAGCATTCGCCGCAGGAGAAATTGCAGGATTGAGCTTAATTCTTATCGTCCTTCCCTCTGCGTCATAGTAATTTTCAACATCGGCAAACGGTGCGCCACGCTCAATCCGATACAGGTTTGCCTGCAACAAATCTCCGCAGATTCTGAGCTGTTCACGGTTTTCGCACTGAGCAAGCTCCGCTTGCTGTTTGGTAATTTTTCTTGCGATTCGCTCCGCTGTGTTTGATAATAATTTATTAAGGCTCTGAGATTTAACTCTCATTCGCTCCTGAGAATCACGCTCGTCATAAAAATCGTCAAGCACGCTTGAAAAGCCGTCCCTGACCTCAACCCTTGCAAAGCCGCCGTACTGCTCAATCGGCATAAAGCAGAAGTCCATTGGCTTGCCGTCCTCACGATAGATTATGCAGGGCTTTTCACTGCAATTCTGCGCAATGCCTTTCAGCCTGTCAATTTCGCTTATCAGCCTGTCAAAAAGCACTCCGTCAAGGCGGTTTGAAGCACCCTCCATAACTCTATACTCAAGCTCACGACAGACAATCGGCGAAACACCCTGAACGGTTTTCAGCAGAGCCTTGTTAAGTGCAGTTTCGGGTTCAATCTCATTTATTTTCTGAGCAATATCCTCAGCACTTGAGGTTAAAATATTCAGCTTTTCCTGCGGCTCGGGCAGTTCATATTTTATGTTCGGAAGCACGATTCGCTTACTGCTCATAGTAAGGTCAACACGCTTCAGCGAGTCGATAATAATTTCGTTTGAAATGACAATGATGTTGCTATACATTCCCATTATTTCAACGGCAACGGTAATCATCACCGTATCGCCAAGCTCGTTTACGCACTCAAAGTCAAGGAAAAGCACCCTGTCGCAGTCCATCTGACGAACGGCAACAAGCTTTCCCGAACCGAGCCTTTTGCGCAGGAGCATACAGAACATAGGCGGCTGAGCGGGATTTTCTGGAGTGTTGGTGCAGAAATTTATTCGTGGCGAATTTGCCCTTGCCGAAAGCAAAAGCTTTTTTACTCCGCCGAAGGTTCGCAGTGCAAATACAAGCTCGTCACGGTTCGGCTGATAAATCTGCGATACTCTTGCGCCGAGTGCTTCCTTTTCTATTTCGTTTTTAATATGCCGTAAGAATATTCCGTCAAGTGCCATACTAACTCCAATAAACCTTTGTAAAGATAAATGTATGGAACGGTCTTGACCGTTCCGAAAGTACTGTAACAGTGTTTCCTTAACTGCTTTATTTTACCTACTTGTGATATTTTCCGTTTGTTGAAATTTCAAACGCGCGGTAAATCTGCTCGCTCAGTATCACCCTTGCCATCTGATGAGGGAATGTCATTCTGCTCATAGACAGCCGCAAATCAGCCCTCTGCTTGACTTCATTGCTCAGTCCGTAGCTTCCTCCTATGATGAAATCAATTGTGCTTTTACCGCTGACCGAAGCGTTGTCAATCGTCCTTGAAAGCTCCTCGCTCGACAGCATTTTGCCCTCAATGCACATAGCAGTCACGAAGTCCGACTGCCCTATTTTCTGCATAATCCGCTTGCCCTCGGCAGTGATAACCTCGTCAATCTGCGAAGCATTGGGAGTGTTGCTCTTAATTTTTTCCTCGGCAAGCTCGACAACCGTAAATTTGCAGAATGATGAGAGCCGTTTTGCATATTCCGCTATCGCTTCCGTAAAATACTTTTCCTTTATTTTTCCGATACAAATTATATTTATCCTAATCATTTTCGAGTGCCTCGACACGCAATTCGAGCCTTTTTCTATAAAGTTAAAAGATTACCGACTGTATTCTCGTTTCGCTCGGAGCAATGTCGAGCGTAAAGTCACTTCTGAATTTAAGCCCTGCTTTTTCAAGGCTTGCTATCGCCGTTGCAAGCGCAATCTGCGGTGTGTTGTTCTGCTCGCTGAGATGACCGAGCATAAGCCTGAGCGTTCCGCTCTTTACAATCTGAACAAGCTCATCTGCACAGGCGGCATTTGAAAGATGTCCCTTTGACGAGAGTATTCTCTGCTTAAGATAGAACGGATAAATTCCCGTTTTCAGCATTTCAATATCGTGGTTCGACTCAAGCACAACAAAGTCGCTCTGCTTTGCGCCCTCTCTTACTCCGTCAAGCATAATGCCCATATCGGTTGCAACAAGCGCAGTCTTTCCGTCGGAAGCAGTAACCCTGTAGCAACAGCTTTCCGCCGCATCATGCGGAGTGTCAATTCGCTTTATCAGCATATTTCCGACTGCAACCTCGTTTTCGATAACCGCAGTATCGGCTGTAGGAAGTATTCTCTGTGCTTTTTCAAGCTCTCTGAGCGTACCCTCGCTTGCAAAAACTTTAAAGCCGTATTTCTTTGCAAGCACCTTAAGCGCACTGCAATGGTCGGTATGCTCGTGAGTTATAAAAACTGCGCCGACGCTCTGCATTTTCAGACCGTTAGCCTCCATTGCATTTTCAATCTGCCTGCACGACCTGCCTGCGTCAATCAGCACGCCCTCAGATGAGGTGCCTATGTAATAGCTGTTTCCCTTACTGCCGCTGAAAAGCGGAACTGCTCTTGCCAAACCAATCAACCCTTATCCGTTTTCTGTCTTATGCAAAATATAATAGCATATTTTTCAATCTTTTACAACTGCTGAAGAAATCAAAATGCCCAGCCACACACCGAAAATACAGCAAGCCGCACTCATAACAGCGTAGCCGACAGCAAGAAGTCTTTTACCGCCTGCAAAAAGATTATATGCTTCAAGAGAAAAGGTTGAAAATGTGGTAAAGCCTCCGCATAGTCCTGTTTTCAAAAACAGCATTGCTTTATCGTCCAAATTCCTCTTTGAAGCGAAGCCGACAATAAAGCCTATCAGCACCGCACCCATAAGGTTTGTCAGAAAGGTCAGAAGCGGAAAATCACCCCTGTACGGTATTAGACTGATTGCATACCTCAGCATTGCGCCTGCGGCGCCGCCCAGACCTACAAAAATAAATCCCATATTTATTCTCCCAAACAAAAAGCCGCTTTCACACGAAAACGGCTCAAATATTAGTATTAGTAATTATGCTCTCAGCTCTTCCTCGTTATCGCCCGTAAAGTAAACCTTTTTGATGTCAGCGCCCAAGGCTCTGAACTTTTCAACAACATCCTCATAACCACGCTCGATGTACTGTATGCTTGAAATCTCGGTAGTACCGTCAATTTCAAGAGCGGCAATAATCATAGCCGCACCTGCACGCAAATCTGTAGCCTTGACGGGAGCGGCAGTAAGCGGAGCGCCGCCCTCGATGATTGCAAGCCTGCCCTCAACCGAAATCTGAGCGCCCATTCTGATAAGCTCGCTGACA
>CALZCU010000096.1 GCA_945632055.1 uncultured Ruminococcus sp.
CAGAAAACTTAGGCTTATTCTGCATAATCGTTGTTGGTCTCTGATTATTCATATCTCATTCCCCTTTCTGAAAGATAAGATTTTATGTGATGAGCGAATTCTTTAAGCTGTGATTTTGTGCCATAAACTCTGAATGCAAGTGAGAATATCTTTTCCTGCGGTTCATCAAGCGGTAAATCATTCTGCTGTAATTCTTCTTCCGGCGGCGGTGTAATTTCCTGAGGAACATTGGCAACAAACGGTTCAAACGCCGCCTCGTTCACCGCTGCATTTTTTTCAGCTTTAGCACGTTCTTCCTGTTCTGCAAGTTCACGCTGTTTTTCCGCTTCAATAGCCTTGAGACGTTCATTTACCGTCATAATAGCCTGTGATACATTAAGCGAGCGCTTGTATTCAACAAGTATTTCGGATTTGTGCTCCTGGGCAGAAATCAGACCGATGTCATCCATTACCTTATCAAGGAAAGCTTTAACCTGCTCCTTGAGCTTTTTCTCTGAAACAGACAGTGTTATATTGCAACCGACCTGACTGAAAGATACGAAGTCAATACCGAGTGCTTCGGCGTACTCCTTGAAGTATTTTACTACCTTCTCTTTCTTTTCAGCTTTCAGACCGTTTTCGATAGCATCTGTCTTACTTTTGAGTTTGACATCTCCGGTTTTGTAAGGAATGGAAATACAATCCTTATAAATCTCCTCGAACTTTTCGTAAGGAGTCATAATCTTTTTCTTAACGTCCTTACGTTTTTCTTCCCATTCCTTGAATTCGTTGTTAAGAGCAGCTTTAATTTTTTTGATTTCTTTATAGTTTTCTTCAGTACACACCATTTTTGTGGCAGTGCTTATTTTGTCTTCAACAGATTTTTTAACGAGTTCCAGCTGTTCAAAAATTATTGGGAGCTGCTTAACCTCAATAATTTGCTCCGTAATGTCTGTTGCTGTTGTTTCGATTGCTTCAGGCATTTTTACTTACTCCTTTTCTATATTGTGATATTCTAACGCACAAACAAGGCTGCAGAATTCGTTGCCTTGTCCGTCTACATACGGTTCATCGTCATCCGTTATAAGTAAATTGCAATTACTGCAAAAGCATTTTCTGGGTTCTGCGTTAGGACAACGATTGTCGCAAGGACTTGTCCTGCAAATTTCACACATATAAATCACCTCTTGATTTTTTAATTATTTGTGCTATAATATAGACAAATGTTTATATTTTCTTTCATTGGGGCATAGCAGTTCAGGCTGATATGCCCCTCATCCTTTCTTCGGCTCTATCCTCAAAAACAGATTTAAAGATTTTTGAAACTCTTTCTGCACGTAATTCTTCAGATATAAGCTGTTCAAGGTACCAGTCTGCCAACCGCTCGCCATTTTCATCACCGTAACGGCTGATAATAAAGGCGAGCTTTTTCTTTGCATTTGCCTGGGCTATTTCAAACTCGCCTTTATCGCAAGGCACTCTGGAACAAAAGTCTTCATAGGTAATCATCTAATCACCTCCGTCCTCTCTGTCAACTACCGTGAAAGAATGACTTTTTTCTTTATGGATATTTTCCAAAATTTCATATGCTCTTCTTTAAGAGTACCAAGCCAGTAATCAGCTACAAGCTTTACTGCAATTCGGTCTGAAACCGTGGATAAATTCTTAATCTTTATTGTCCCAATGGAAATCACCTCACTTTACCGCTTAGAATATCAATGCCATTCCTTTGCCTTTCTTTGTGCGGCCAAACTGTGCCTTAGCTTATCATCGCCATTCCCTACTGCACGTTTCCTTTGCACAACTCAGCTTTCCTCTCAGCACAATGCCTTAGCTATGTATTATCAGCCACGCCTTTCCTCGCTCCGCCTTCGCCTGGCCAACCTTCGCCTTGATTCGCCTTTGCATGACCGGTCTGTACTTTGCTTTGCCTTTGCTACGCTGGAAATAGCGTTACGTTGCCTTTGCTTTCATTGCCTACTTGACCGTTCTTTGCTATGCCTCTGCTATGTGTTCTACTGTGCTATGCCTTTGCCTTGCAAATCAAAGCCTTACTTCGCTGAACTACGCCTCTGCAATTCGTGTCATATCCTCGCGGTGCGACGCCTTTGCTGTGCGTATCTCCGACACGCCGCACCCTGCTATTCCATAGCTATGCGTATCTCATACATACTGCGCCCTGCCTTTGCGATTCGTTACCCATCTATGCTATGCCTTTGCGGCTCGTCTCGAAGCATTGCGATGCCTTTGCAAAACGGGACTACGCCTCTCTATGCATTTGCTAATCATGACTATGCCAAGCTTATCCTTCGCCTATCCTAGCAGTGACTTGCCATACTAAGCAATTCCGTTGCGTTGATGCACCTGACCCAGCTTCTCCGTAGCAGTTTTTCTTTGCTGTTTTGCCTTAGTTTTCTTCAAGTACTTCAAAATCAAACTTACCCATTCCGCTGTTACGCCACTGGCCTAAGCCACGCAACTTGCCGTAGTCAAGCCACTCCTTGATTGTTGTTACAAGGCTGTCCTGCAACGTGCGGATTGTAAAAGTAATGCTTGCGCCTGCCTTAATCTGTTCAGAGCTTGCAAGAGCAACTCTTTCACCCTGTGCCGTCTGCGCTCTTAACGGTCGCTGACATATGGTAATTTCATCATCCGTTTCAATCTCAATCTTCCTCGGCTCGGCAAAGACAAGTCCGTCAATAACCTTTTTGTATGCCTTAAGCTTGCTTGATTCCGATGTTTTAACTCTCGCCAACATTCCGCAGGCATCTTTGAAAAAACCTTTAATCTGATAATCGTAAATAAAGGGATTTCCGTTTTCATCTCTCGGGAATACGGTTGTACCCTTTTCGGTCACCTCATCAACGCCGACAGCAGCAACTTCTTCTGAAATTGTGCTTGCGTCAGGTGACTTGCTCGCTATGTAATTAGCGTAGATTTCCTCATCGTTCGGAGCTGTTCCGAGGATGTTTTCTAAAAAGGTGAGTTTAACTTTAATCGTTTTCATGTTTACATTTCCTTTCAAATTTAATTATTTTTTATTGCCAACTCATATTTGAGTAGCGGACACTTACTTTTTGCGCCGGAAAAATATTGTTCCGGCAATCGTTCATATTTGTTGTAAAATTCGCACTTTACCCCGAAGTCACATGATTTGCAATCACAGAATTTTATTCCCGGCGGAATTCTGAACAACGGCGGTACTTCTGAATCAGATATACCGTATGCTGTTATTCTGTTTTTCCTTGGCAGTTTTCCAAATGTCTTTTTATAACACACAGGACCATAGCCAAGTTCAATATGTGAAGGGTCTTTCAGCGGACGATGACATTTCTTACAACGCTTCATCTTGTTTCAGACGATGTAAGCGGAAACGGTGCAACACGTTCCTTGCAGAAATACCTCTCGGTGCGAGTAAATTTCAGTTCTGAAAAAAGTCTTCGGATAAATCTGAAGAGCTTGTTTGTGCGCTTCTTATTGCTTCTGCAGATAGCGGTTCTGTGTCTTTCCTTAAGAGTTGTTCCCTTGAGGAAGATACTCGCGTCAGAAATATCCTCGGTAGAAACGTTCTTGAATTTTGCCTGGGGAAGTCCGTGAATTTTATCCCACGTGATGATGATTTTTGCTTTTGCCATTTTAAAAACTCCTTAAAAATATATATATTAAGCACCTATAAGGGCGCTTTTTTTCTCACCATTAACAATTGTTCTAACCTCGTTTTCATCAAGGTCAAAGCGTTCGCAAAAGAACTTAACAGGAATCTTTGCATTTGGATTTACATAAATTCCCTTTTCTTCCTGTTCTGCCTTAAGCTGTCTTATAATCTTATAAGCCTGATTTTTGCTTATCATAAGGACAGAAGAAATACCATTAGCATCAATCCACATATTTACACCTATCCTTTTCACGCCTTTTAATATCTTTAACAGCTTCTTTTACTTCGTTAACGTCAAGTTTATATCTCTCGCAAAAGTAAGCTATAGGTACCTGGCAAGTAGGATTAACAAAATATCCTTTTTCCTTGAGTTCCTCATTGAGTTCTCTGATAACTTTGTAGGCATAAGTCAGTCCAATTTTAAGAACCTCTTTAACCTGAAACGCATTAATCCACACTTACACTCGCCTCCTTTGAATTCACCAAAGAATTAAGGCTTTCAAGAAGGTTATTTGCAATGTTACAAATTTCCTTCCAAGCATCAGTTTCGGAATCATCAATTATTCCGTCTTTTGCGACTTCAACAATCTTTGCAATCATTCCCTGCATTTTGTTGAAATCGGAAATCATAGCCAGCGTTGCAACTGTAAGTGAAGGCTGTTCCGAAAAATCAGGAATAAATTCACCTATCGGAGACTTCTTAATGTGCTTATACGCCAGTCCTTTATCGTTGTAGAGGATGCACATATTCCTTACGATATCAAGAGGCGGTAAAGTAACGTTAAGCTCGCTTTCATAATTCTGTAAACTGCGAGCTGAAACCCCTAGTTTATCAGCAGCTTCAATCTGTTCTAAACCCGCACTCTTTCTGGATTTCTTGTAAATGTTTTCGCATATTTCTTTCATTTTTTTCACCCTTTATTTTTGTTATAATTAAGTAAAGAAATCAGGCAGTCGCTGTGAGCGAATCGACAGAAACATCAAGTTCTTTTGAAATTGCAATCAGAACATTTACCGAAGGCATTCTGATTCCTTTTTCAATAAAATTAATCATAGTCTGTGTTACACCGACTTTTTCTGCAAGTTCTGTCTGCGTAATTCCCTTTTTTTTCCTTGCAACCTTGATATTTGTACCAATATTCATTAAAACACCTCCTTGAATTTCAGAAAAATTTATGATAGAATAAATATAACTATAAGTTATATTTTAAGTGTGGTTGTTGTGGGAACTGCAATTGCCACTCTTGTTTAACGGTATCGCAGTTCCCACTGCAACTATACAATAGTTGCAAATATGCCAAAAGGCATTTCGAGGTGATTTCTTTGGAAACATTTTTGAAATCGCCGTTCCGTATTAAGTGCCGTGATTTCTCTTTGGTACCGGAGCATATCACAGTTGGATACAAGCACTGATGATAACAGCTAATGGCAATTTTGGTAGAACCTGTACTACCTAAGTGTTATCACGCCACATATTTAACAGCCAATAACTTGCTTGAGGCAAAATAGTCAAGATACGGGCAAGTAATAGAGTCCCGACAATATCTATGGACTATTTATCGTGACGATACGGTAAACAAATTCAGGGAGCCCATTTTGAATGAGCAAGCTTTCAATTTGGGCTTATGTTAATCACCCCTGCCTTGTTGGTTGGAAATATAACATAGTTATATTGTGATTATATTATAACCAACCATTTGTAAGATTTCA
>CALZCU010000097.1 GCA_945632055.1 uncultured Ruminococcus sp.
TTATTTCTTTTTTGTAGGCTCTATTTGTTACCCCAACATTTATTATAGAGCCTAACAATTTAAGCAATTTCATAGCATAAACAGCAGAAAGCACCTCCGATTTCGGTCGGAGGTGTTTTTGTTTACTTTATAGGAAATTGCTCGAAAACAGTCGGGCAAAGAAGGCTTGATAATATCAACCTATCTGCCCGAATTGCGTGTCGAGGCACTCGACTTGTTTAATGGGCATTAAAAATCATTGACAACAGCAGAAAATTAGACTAAAATATAAGGAGTGGGTTTTGCAGAAATCCGCAGAAATTATACTGTCAAGAGGTGAAAACTTAATGGACGCAGATGGTAATAAAGGCGCTGTACCCGGGCGAAGTAGCGGCAAAATGTGCGCTTTTGCGTTCATTTTGTTTTGTTGATATGCGCCGATAATCTGAAAGAATAAAGGCGCAGCTGCCCAAGGAACACGGCTTTACTCCATTCTAAAAAAAGGAGGAAAGACGATGGAACAGGTTAATGTAACTCTTACAGAAACCATCAGGGTGCTGCTTGAGGAAAAAAAGTTCAACACCCTGCGTGACATTCTGACCACGATGAAGCCGTACGATATTGCGGCTGTTTTCGAGGAGCTTCAGGATGAAAAAACGCCGATACTGTTTCGTATTCTGCCAAAGGAGCTTGCGGCTGAAACCTTTGTTGAGATGGACGACGAAACACAGGAATTTCTTATTCACGGCTTCAGCGACAGCGAGCTTAAGGAGATTGTCGACGAGCTTTTCGTTGACGACGCTGTTGACCTTATCGAGGAAATGCCTGCAAATGTTGTAAAGCGAATTTTACGGCAGGCTGACAAGGATATGAGAAAGGAAATCAACGAGCTTTTAAAGTATCCTGACGACAGCGCAGGCTCGATTATGACAACGGAGTTCATAGTGCTCCGCCCCGATATGACAGCCGAAATGGCGATTAAAAGAATAAGAAGAACGGGCGTAGACAAGGAAACTATCTACACCTGCTATGTAACGGACAACAATAACAAGCTCATCGGCATAACGACAGTAAAGGATTTGCTTCTGGCTGACGATGATGAGCTTGTAAAGGAACTTATGGAGGAAAATGTAATCTCGGTTAATACGCTTGACGACCAGGAGCGTGTTGCGCAGATGTTTTCCAACTACAACTTTCTGGCACTTCCCGTTGTTGACAACGAGGAAAGGCTTGTCGGTATCGTCACAATCGACGACGCTATCGATGTAATTCAGGAGGAGGCAACCGAGGATATCGAAAAGATGGCTGCCGTTCTGCCCTCCGATAAGCCGTATATGAAAACGAGCGTGTGGGGAATTTACACAAAGCGTATTCCCTGGCTGCTTGTGCTTATGCTTTCGGCTACATTTACAAGTGCGATTATTTCCTCTTTTGAGGGCGCGCTTGCAAGTGTAATCGTGCTTTCATCATTTATCCCGATGATTACCGGTTCGGGTGGTAACGCAGGCTCACAGGCTTCTGTGTCGGTGATTCGTGCGCTTTCCCTCGGTGAGATTGAGTTCAAGACAATCTTCAAGGTTTTGTGGAAGGAGCTGAGGGTTTCCGTCCTCTGCGGAATTACGCTTGCGGCGGCTAATTTTGCAAAGCTGATGATTTTTGACTTGAACGGCAACCCCAACGCATTTATGATTGCGCTTGTCGTATCGCTCACGCTTGTGGGAACGATTATGATGTCGAAGCTTGTCGGTTCAAGCCTGCCGCTTCTGGCGAGCAAGATTGGCTTTGACCCTGCGGTAATGGCAAATCCGCTGATTTCAACAGTCTGCGACTCGCTTTCACTGCTGATTTACTTTGCCATTGCAACCTCAATTCTGAATATATAAAACTACAGGGCATACGATTTTTCGTGTGCCCTGACTTTTTAAATTGACAATTAACAAATTACAATTAACAATTGCGGTCGGGCAGACAGTGCAGTATTGTAAAAAGCATAGATTGCCCGACTGTATTTATATTGCGGCTTCACCGCAGTGCTATTTTGTTTTAGCCTTAATGTAGGGAACGGTCTTGACCGTTCCGGCAGTGAACATCAAGCATAAATGATTTATCATTATTATTGTAACACACAACCTCGTAGGGGCGGATATCATCCGCCCGATTTCCTACATATGAACATTCATTTAAATCGTAGGGAACAGTCTTGACTGTTCCAAAGAATTACGACAAACACATTGGTCGGGCAACTGCAATTAAATTCACACAATTACTGTCTGCTCGAATTGGGTGCAGCGTCACGCTGCCGGGCGGATAATATCCGCCCCTACGGAGTTGTTCATTAAGGTTACCGTTGCGTGTCCATACGAAATGTATAAAAAACATACTAATAAAACAAAACGGTCGGGACACCGCTTTGTAGCGATGCTCCGACCTGATTAGTTTAGACTATATACAACGGTACACCGTCGGGCAAGCGTTGTTATTGTTAAATCCGACCTGTCTGCCCGAATTGACAGCGGTGGCACACCGCCGAATTGGGTGCGGTGGTACACCGCAGGCTTACCATCTGGTGTTTACTTCGGATTTAAAGGTTTTCTTTTTCTTTTTTGCGCAGTATCTTTCGTAGCTGTTCTGCTTTCTGTCACGAAGCATAAACACTGCCGCAAGCGCACCCAGAATTACAGCCACAAGCACAAACCAAAGCCAGATGCTTGCTGTTCTCTTAACCTCTGCCGTTGCCGCTGAGGTGATTGCAGGTGATGACTTTGAAAGCGCCTTCTTTGTCACTCTGTTGGTGGTCGTTACAACCTCTGCCGCTGTGTCTGCATATGCCTGATTCTGCTCGTTTGCAACAATCAGCGTTGAGGGGCTTGATGTCATCGGAATCTGAATAGGTCCGACCTCAAGCTCTGTAGCCGCTGTAGCCTCGGTTGCCGCTTCTGTGGGAGTTGGATTTACAACAGCCTTGTCGCTGAACAGGAGCTTGTAGGTTTCCTCGTCAACAACACCTGTTGCTTCAAGTCCGTTTGCAAGCTGGAAGTTCATTACCGTCTGAACTGTGTAGTCACCGAAGAAGCCAGTCGGATCAACATCAAAATACTTAAGCTCTGAAAGCTTTTTCTGAATGTCAGTCAC
Organism: uncultured Ruminococcus sp.; assembly: GCA_945632055.1. Classification (GTDB taxonomy): domain Bacteria; phylum Bacillota; class Clostridia; order Oscillospirales; family Acutalibacteraceae; genus Ruminococcoides. Next base: position 3,112 of record CALZCU010000097.1, read on the forward strand.
CTTTTCGCTTTCGTCACCGCTCTTGTATTCAACTGCCTGCTTTTCTTCCTCGGCAGGCTTTTCTGTTTCGTCCTTTTTCTCGTCCTGAGGAGCAGTTGTTTCCTCCTCAGCCTTCTTAGCGTGAGGAGCGTCGTCGGAGTAGAGAACATCTCTGTCCGAGCCTGCTATGCCGTCAACGGTAAGTCCTGCAGCCTCCTGAAAGGCTCTGTATGCCTTTTCTGTTGCGTCGCCGAAGTTTCCGTCAATTGCGCCTGTGTAGAAGCCAAGCTCTGTAAGGCGGTTCTGAATCTTTGTAACCTCTTCGCCTGTTGAGCCGTTTCTCCAGGAAGTAGGCTTACTGCTTGAGGAAGAATTGCTTGAAGAGCCGTTTGAGGGCTTGCTTGAAGAATTACTTGAATTGCTTGAAGTATTTGACGGTGTTTTGCCTGAACGACCCTTTGAGTCAAAGTAATATGTAGTGCCGTCAATAGTTCTTGAGGTGTCGGTGATGTACTCGCCGTTCTCATAGTAGTAATAGTCGCCGTTAAACTTTTCCCAGCCGTTTGTGGGGTATGAGCAGGCGGCAAGCTTGAACCAATATGTCCAGCCTCTGTATGAGCCGTAAACGCTCTCATAGCACATATCGTACTCGTCGCCTCTTGCGTCAACCTCCATACCGTCGCCTACATAAACGCCGACATGACCGGGTCGCCATAAGCCTAAGCCGTGGATATTGGGAATACCGTTGCTTACTGAGCCTCTCTCGGTTGCTGTGTTGAGCTGAGGGTCGCCGCAGCGCTCGCCGCCGCAGTAGGAATAGATAAGTCCCGAACAGTCAACAGTACCCGGAGTAGAGCCGCCGTAAACATAAGACCAGCCCTCGTAGTATGCGTTAAGTGCCCATTCGGCAAGTCCTGCGCCGGTGCCGCTTGCACCTGCCGAAAAAGCGCTTCCGAACACGCATACGCTTGAAAGCGTAAGAACGCTCAGAATAATCGCAGTGAGCTTTTTAATTCTCTGCATTTTTAAAACCTCCGTTATGTATAATAGGAAACAATTAGTAACTTTTCTCCCGAGAAAATTACAATCTCGGTATCATCTGTAACAAATTTGTAACTATTATAACATCATCGCTTTAAAAAATCAACCCCAAACAGGAATAATTTTTCTGTTTAAGCATATTAGTGCAGAATAAATAAGTTTTTCTTTATATTTACAATATAAATCAACAAAACGGTTACATCTTTCCCGATGCAACCGTTTCTATATATTACATATATTATATTCAGAAATTTATAATCTCAAGATGCTCAAGCAGTATCTTTAATCCCATTAAAATCAAAACAGCTCCGCCGATAAGCTCAGCCTTGGACTTGAACCGCACTCCGAACACATTTCCGATTTTTACTCCGACAGCGGAGAACAGGAAGGTTGTCACTCCGATAAGTCCGACAGCAGGCAGAATATCCACCTTAAGGCAGGCGAAGGTAACGCCGACCGCAAGAGCGTCAATGCTTGTGGCAACAGCAAGCGGGAGCATTGCCCTCGGCGAGAATGACGAGTTAAGCTCATCGGGCTTGCCGAACGACTCCTTAACCATATTCAAGCCAATCAGAGCAAGCAGGACAAATGCAATCCAGTGGTCAACGCTCGTTATAAGCCCCTCGAACTGCTTGCCGAGAAAATATCCGATAAGCGGCATTCCTGCCTGAAACCCGCCGAAATACAGTCCTGCAATCGCACTGTGGTGCAGTCTGAGCGAGTTTACCGAAAGTCCCTTGCATATTGAAACGGCGAATGCGTCCATAGAAAGTCCGACCGCAAGTATAAAAAGCTCTATAAATCCCATAATTCCTCCAAAACACTAAAAGTCGAGTGCCTCGACACGCAATTCGTGCAGACAGATTAATTCTATCAAGCCTTCTCTGCCCGACTGTTTACAAGCAATTTTCTATACAGAATAAAAAACAAGCTGAACGAGGAGCATATAGAAAATCACTCCGCTGAAAACGCTTATAAGTGTATTCCTTTTCCAGATATGCAAAACAGCCACAAGCACAACCGCCAGCAGCTCGGGTATTCCGTGCGGAGAGCTGAAAACCGACACGCTCTTGAAGCAGTAAATCACAAGCATACCTATTAAAGCGTATGG
>CALZCU010000098.1 GCA_945632055.1 uncultured Ruminococcus sp.
ACCCTGTGCAGACTTTGTTTCAGCGTCTGTTTTGGTAACAGTAAGATTCCACTTTTTCAAAACATTGTCAAATGACCTCTGTGTTACCTTGTTCCATTCAATAGATGCAGTCTGTGCTTTCGGAACAACATATCTGTCGGCTGTATAAACTTCTTCAAGCGTATATGGCTTGTCACCGCTAACAAGAACATCCTTAAAAGTAGCAACACCGTCAGCGTTGGTTATTGCATACAAATCCACTTTTGCACCGCTTAAAGATGTGCCGTAAAGGTGGAATTTAACTCCCTCGTTTAAATTATCCTCACTTGTTTTTACAACTTCAAGACTGCCTTTTTTGAGGACATTTTCAAAAGTCACCGTTGCAGTCTTTCCGCTTTCCACCTTAACGGTCTGCGATTTCTGGGTTTCATACTTACTGTCTGTAATTTCGGTAACGGTGTAACTTCCGGGAACAAGGTCGGTTAATTCAAATTCGCCTTTTGAATTGGTTTTTACAGTTTTGCTGTAACCATCGCCTTTGACAGTAAACTCAATATTTGCAACATTGCCGTCCTCGGAGGTTTTGACAAGCTTAAGATTGCCCGAGCTTGTCTTGACCTTGAAATATGCTCTTATCGGGTCAGCGTCATTTTCAACGCCTGTGATTACATCCTGAAGGCTTGCGTCACCATATGGAACAAGAGTTGTATTTCCTACGCTCGGCATTGACTTTGCAGAGTTGAATGTTACTGCATCATTGACAGGCGAAGTTGAAGTTAATGTCAGCTTATTACCGGATTTTGAAACGGAAATTCCGCTTGTGGTTTTGAAACTGAAATCCGAAAGAATATTGTTGCTTTCGGTAAGTGTTAAAGTGTACTTTCCGTCTGAATACTTCATTTCATAGGTTTCAGCCTTTGAAGCGATTGCTGATGCAAAGCTTGGAACGGTTGAGTAATTTGCAAGGCTTTTTGAGATTGCATTGTAAACCGACTTAACTCCGGGATTTGCTCCGCCTGCACAAATGCCGTCAATGAACTTTGTATTCGTACACTTGTAACCATCAGCAGTACTTCTGCAACCTGAAACAAACTCCCATACAATCAGCTGTGTTGCCACCCATTTCTGATCCTCTGTTCCGCTTAAGCCTTTACCTGAACCGGGTTTGCCGTAAAGCAGAGCAAGATTGATTGCTTTCTGCTTTGCCGAGCCTAAATTCTTCCAGACAGTTGAAGCACTTTCTGTCAGCGTATTTCCTGAATAGAGCGTATGACCGGGTTCAATGCAGTAGGCTTCTTTTCCGTCTGCAAAAATCTTGCACAGCTCTTCGCCGGGAGTTCCGACCGTGTAGCCGTCACTGACTGTTGTCTGCTGAAATTTAATTATGTTTCCTGTACTGTCATAACAGTAATCAAAGGTGATTGTCACCTTATCACCGCTTGCCGCACTTACGGGGAGTGCAAACATTGTTCCGAATATTACGGCAACCGCAAGCAAAAGTGCCGTTATTCTTGTAAATTTTTTGTTTTTGATTAAGTTCGTCATATTAAAAATCCTTTCATAAAAAATATGGGGCAAGATTTTACCCTTGCCCCGATTGATGTCTTATTCTGTTTTAAATACAATCATAATTTCATCGCCTGCCCTTCATCGAAATCTTCATCTATATCATCAGACTGCTCACTGCCGTCTGTGATATTTACATACTCGCCGATAATGTTCAGCGCTTCACAGTAGTTTTCTGCACCCCTTATTCGAGCGCACATCATTTCTGCCTCGTCAGCCATACCGTTTTGCTTGAGAGTGTGGCTTGCAATTCCCATAAGATTGAATATGTTGCCGTCCTGACCTATCAATGCACAATCAGGTTTGAGCTTTTCAGTTTTGTTCTGCTCAGGTTCAAAACCACCGAGCCTGTTGTCCACATAGTCGGACAACCACATTCCTGCAAAGGCTGTGTAGGACTGCAATCTCCACATTGCAAGCTTGCCGATGTCAAGGTGGACTTCTTCAAAGGGATAGAGAATACAGGTAACGCCGTCACTCTTAAACACAGAAACATTCTCAAACTTTGTATTGTCAAGAAGTATTCCCTTATCCGTGAGCATTTCATTTATGCCGTCCACCCATTCCTGTGTTTCACCGCCGCATCCCTGCAAAATGAGTCCTTCCTTGCCGTTCATACGGCGGAGGTCTGTTAGAGATATTTGGTTTATTTTCATTGGAATCATTCCTTTCAAAAAAATAACAGCACCCGATTAAGAGTGCTGTCTAAACTTGAATTAGCAATAAACTACATATATTTTGTTGTTTTCTGTGATTACATTGAATGATAAGTCACTTGGAGTAATACCACTACTTTGGTAGTAGTAAGCTACATACTCAACATCACTATAGCAATCTGCCGTCATTTCCGAAGTGCTGTCATAGTATGATGCGTTTGTGGGTGAGAACCAGCTTGCGTTGCCTGTGTTTAGTGAGGAATCGTATTTCATTCCAAGCTGCTGACCGTAGGCTATGCAGGCACTCACCGCATACTGAACATCGACCGTTTTTGCCTTTGTAGGCGGTTGCGTCGGTTTTACAGCAGTCTTTTGAGTAGGAGTTTCAGTTTCTTTTTTAGCAGTTGATTCTGAATCAGACTGATTGCTATTCACTGTATTCCTGCTGTTGTTCTGAACCTCTGTTTGTGTTTTCTGAATCGGATCCGTTGCCGAAACAACCGCCGAATTTTGCCCACTGTCGGCTTTTTCATCGGTTTTGGTATTCTGTACCGAAGGCTCTGTTTCTTTTGAAACGGTGGTTTTTTCGGTGGTGGTTGTTTCAGTCGTTTCCTTTTCTGCTGTTGATAAGGTGTTTGTCTGTGCAGAAGTTTCCTCGGATACAGAAACACCCACGGAAGTTGAAGCCGTGGGTGATAAAGAACTGTTATTCACTTTTTCTTCTGCCGTACAAGCTGTGAATGCTCCTGCTGCTAAAATCAATGTCAGCATTATTGCGATTTTCTTTTTCATATTCTCATCGCTCCTTTCAAGCAACAAGTATATCCAAAGAATTTCAAATGTCCAGAGATTTATCGTGAATGATAAAATATATTTAAAATATATTTAGCCAAAACAGCCAAAAAACTTTTTTATTTTGCTTTAAGGTATATCCTTATTTTCATTAACATATGAATCATCAGATAATGAATGTGATATGCTAATAACCTCAGGTTTGTACATTGATTCTAACTTTGAAACTACTTTTTCTAGCTCATCATAGTGCTTACCACCATTATTCCGTCCTTTTTTTATATCAATAAGAGGCTTAAGATATAAATATTGTCTAACGAAGTACGCCCCGCCACACCGCTTAAGTGTTTTTATGTCGTATATTTTAAGATTAACACCTACACAAAAGCGTTCAATTTTGGCAAGATATCCCGTTACTTCTGAGCGCATTTCAAAATCATTATCAATAGGTAACTCTGCGTATTCTTTTCTTAATTTATTTAGTGGAGTGAACACATCATTTTGTAACTCATTATACGCTTCCAATGTATCTTGTCTTTTTTTCCTGCGATAATCTCCAAAATACTGATAGACTGCTAGTACAAGTGCAGCTACTGAAATAACAATAGTAATCATATCTTGCCAATCTAGCCACATAAATGACATTTGATTAGTAGAACTTTCAATGTTTCCAGATAAAAGCATATTCATAACAATAACCCCTTTTAAACTTAGTTTACTTCAAAAATATTATACTTAAGTCTAAAAATATAGTCAACCTGATTTACATACTCTGTGCAAAACTTTTAGATTCATCCTCTGACATATCCTCGGTTTCATCTTCACTCTGTTGTTCATCAAGTGCCTGATGATACGCTTCCATAACCTTGCTGTTGAGTAAATCTCTGGCTTCTTTGAAAATCGGGTGAGCAATCTCGCTGAACTTCGTTTCGCCGTTTTCGTCAACATAGTTACTTGCAGGCATTGCGACAAATAAGCCTTTTCTTGAGTTCATCACTCTGATTCCGTGAATTGCAACCGCACCGCCGACAGTAACGCTTGCAAAAGCCTTTGTATTGCAATCTTCTACATCAACGAGCTTATCAATCCGTACCTTGATATACGGCAGTTTCTTTTTCTGATTATTGTTTTTGTTTCCTTTGAAATTTGTATTCTGTGCCATTATAAATTAACCTCCGATTTAGTGTTTCTGTTTTTCTGCCCACAGCAGAGAAAGATGCAAAAGTGCGTTTCTCTGTTCTTCCTCTGACAGGCTGTCGAGGAAATCTTCAAGGGTAAAATTTTCCTCGAATTCTTCTTCTAATTCATTGCAGTTGTCGCAGATTTTTTCTCGCCTGACAACTACTGAGCTGTCATCAAGCTCCGTAAACGACAGTACATCGTTGTATCTGAATCCCATTTGCTGACGGATTTCAAAAGGGATTGTAATCCTTCCTTTTTTACCGAGAACTCTGTATATTTTAAGCATTACTCATCCTCGCTTTCCGCAAGCTCTGCTCTGCACTCTTCGCAGATACAATCGCAACAATTACACTCGTCATCAAAATTTTCGCAATCATCATCGCACCTCTCAATCAGAATTGCTCCGTCCATAGCTGAAATCTGCACAGCACAGTCGGATGTGATTCCTGATACAATAAGTGCGTCAAGCGGTATGCTTACATAAATTCTATTTTCCATGGTTAATAATACACTCCTTCAAAATTTGTTCTAAATCAATTTGTTGTTCGGTTGTCAAGTCAAGCAGGCTCAACTGCAACGGCTTGTTTCTCTGCCTTTCATACATATCGTAGTTGCTGATTAGCAGTTCAGGGAATTGCTCGCCTGCGTTGATTCGCTGTTTCATATTGTGAAGCCTTGTGAAATCAAAGAATGAATAACCGTCATATAACTCTCTGATTTCCTCACAATCGTTGTATGATACAAGCCATTTACCCTTTGAATTTGCAAGTGTGTTTTTCAGCCTCATATGGTCGTCCCAAGTGAAACCACATTGATAAACATACTCGCTTGAAAAATAAGGCGGATCGCAGTAGAAAAAGGCATTTTCTCGGTCGTAATGCTTGATTAATACCTCAAAATCCTGATTTTCAATCACAGTATTTTCAAGCCGTTTTCCGACTTGCTCTATCAGTTGAAAAAGGCTCACTACTGAAAAGGGCTGACAGGCAAAGGATTTGCCTCCGCTTGAATAGCTGTATCGTAAGAGTTTGAGAAACATTACTGCTCTGCGCA
>CALZCU010000099.1 GCA_945632055.1 uncultured Ruminococcus sp.
AAAAACTTCCGCAGCCTGACGAGCAAGCCTCGTTAAGGAATATGTTGTCAATTGCTCCGTTATGAATTTTGAAGCACTTAATATCCTGACCGCCGATGTCAATTATAAATTCTACATCGGGCATAAAATATTTAGCCGCAGTAAAGTGAGCGATTGTTTCAACCACTCCGTAGTCAACGGCAAAGGCATTTTTAATTATATCCTCGCCGTAGCCTGTAACAGCAGACGAAGCAATGTTTATGTCGGGGTTAATCGAGTATATCTCCTCTAAAAACTCCTTGATAATTTCAACGGGATTGCCCTTTGACGGGAGATACTTTGAATAGAGAAGCTCGCCGTCCTCGTTAAGCACAACGCCCTTGACTGTTGTTGAGCCTGCGTCCATTCCGACATAAGCCTTGCCCTTATAGCCCTTAAGCTCCTTTTGCTTAACATTCGCCCTTGCGTGTCTTTCGGTAAAGCGGGCATAGTCCTCCTCGCTTTCAAAGAGGGGAGAATTATACGCAAAGTTGCCCGAGCCACGGTAGCTCCTTACGCTGTTGATTACATCGTCAAAGTTAATCGGCTGTTCTGCACAGAGAGCCGCACCGCAGGCAACATAATAGAGCGAATTTTCGGGGCAGATTCCCTTTGTGCCGAGTGTGCGGTCGAAGCAGTTTCTAAGCTCGCTCATAAATGTGAGAGGTCCGCCGAGGTAAACGACCTGACCTTCAATCTCTCTGCCCTGAGCAAGACCTGCAACAGTCTGACTGACAACGGCATTAAAAATACTTTCGGCAATATCGCTTTTTCTTGCGCCCTGATTGAGAAGCGGCTGAATGTCGGTTTTCGCAAAAACACCGCATCTTGAGGCGATTGTGTATGTCTTTTCATACTGCTTTGCAAGCTCGTCCAAATCCTCAAGCTCAACATTGAGCAGTGTTGCCATCTGGTCGATAAATGCTCCCGTACCGCCTGCGCAGGTGCCGTTCATTCTGACCTCAAGACCGTTTGTGAGGAAGAGAATCTTTGCGTCCTCGCCGCCAAGCTCAATCACAACATCGGTGCCGGGGATAAATGTGTTTGCGGCAACTCTGGTGGCGTAAACCTCCTGAACGAAGTCAATATTGCAAGCCTGAGCAACGCCCATACCTGCCGAGCCTGACATTGCAACAGACGCATTTTCAACACCGTCAACGCTTTTGCGCACAGTGTCCAGAATTTCGGCAATCTTCTCCGTAATCTGAGAATAGTGGCGTTCATAGGTGCTGTATATCAAATTGTTTTTGTCGTCGAGCACAACGCATTTTATCGTGGTCGAGCCTATATCAAGTCCTAATTTCAAAATGCCGCCTCCGAGAAAGCGGAAATGCGGAATCCGCACACCCACTCTGATTTATTTCTGTAATCTGTTCGTTTTTGAACATTGACCTTTTCAGTATATACCATATTATTATAGCTTTTTTTGACTGCATTTTAATTCTACAAAGCAAAAATAAATACTTTGATTAATTTTACCACTTCTATCCGCCAAAATCAATATACAAATATTAAATACTGTTGTTTTTCATTTTATTACAAGCTAAAAGGGGACACGCTAATGTCCCCTCAAAAAATTATTTATCCTCGTTGCGAAGCGTTGTTCTCTTGATTTTTCCGCTGATGGTTTTCGGGAACTCATCAACAATCTCAAGATACTGAATCCATTTATATGAAGCCATACGCTTGTTACAGAAGGTTTTAATCTCGTTTTCGGTGTTTTTATCGTGAGCCACACCGTCAGCCAGCTTTACCAGAGCCTTGATTGCCTGTCCTCTGTCCTTGTCGGGAACTCCGATTACAGCACATTCAAGCACATTCGGGTACTGCATAATAACATTTTCAACCTCAAACGGACCTACACGGAAGCCTCTTGTCTTGATGAGGTCATCGGCTCTGCCGACATACCAGAAATATCCGTCCTCGTCCTTGTAGGCTGTGTCGCCTGTATGGTAAACTCCGCCTCTCCATACCTTTTCATAGAGCTTTTCATCGCCGTAGTACGACATAAAGATTCCGTACTGCTTTTTGTCCTTACGGGGATATACAACAAGCTCGCCTGTTTCGTTTGCGCCAAGCTCCTTGCCGCTTTCGTCAACGATGTGGAAGTCATACAGCGGAGTGGGCTTGCCCATTGAGCCGGGCTTTGCAACACTACCCTTAAGATTTGCAAGCATAAGAACGCCCTCGGTCTGACCGAAACCCTCCATAAGATGAATGCCCGTCTGCTCGTAAACCTTTTCAAACACCTCGCCGTTGAGAGCCTCGCCTGCTGTTGTGAGATGCTCAAGAGAACATAAATCGTACTTGTCCATTCCACGCTTGATAAAATATCTGTAGACAGTAGGCGGTGCGCAAAAGGTTGTAACCTTGTACTTCTCGATAATTCTGAGAAGCTTGCCCGGTGAGAACTTATCAAAGTCATACACCATTACGCCGCTTCCGCAGAGCCACTGACCGTAGATTTTGCCCCAGGAAGCCTTCGCCCAACCTGTTTCGGCAACGGTGAGGTGAAGTCCTCTTTCCTTAACGCACTGCCAATATTTTGCAGTAATAATGTGACCTAAGGAATAGGTGTGGTTATGCTCAACTGCCTTGGGATAGCCTGTTGTGCCTGATGTGAAGTAAATCAGCATAGGCTCTTCAGCCTTGGTTTCCACTCTTTCGAGGGTATCGTCAGCCTCTTCAACCTCTTTTGTAAAATCAACTGTTCCGAAAAGCCTTCTTCTGCAAAGGAAAATCTTTTCCAGCGGATTGGGCTGAGAAGCAACAGCCATCAAATCCTCCGCCGTTGTATCATCGGGTGTGCATACAGCCGCCTTGATGTCGGCAGCGTTTATTCTGTAGGATATATCACTCTGAGTGAGCAGGTGGGTTGCAGGGATAATTACTGCTCCGAGCTTGTGAAGCGCAGGTGCAACATACCAATACTCGTAGTTTCTCTTTAAAATTACAAGCACCTTATCGCCCTTTTTGATGCCGTGCTTTCTGAAAACATTTGCAGCCTTGTTGCTCAGGCGGCTGATGTCTGCAAATGTAAAGGTTTTCTCCTCCTTGTCGGGGTTCGTCCAGACAACGGCTGTGTCATCGGGAGCAAGCTCAGCCATTTTGTCAACTACATCGTAGCCGAAATTATAGTTTTCGGGAAAATCCAGCTCAAAATCAAGCAGATTTCCGTTTTCATCAAGTGTTTCCTTGCAAAAATTCTTATAAAGCTGCATTTTATACATCCTTTTCAAGCGTTTTTCTGACAGACTGTACCGCCCTGACGGGCAATACTGAATTACACTAATATTTTATTAAAAATTCCGCAAAAGCACAATACCCGCAATTATGCTAAATGAAAATTTATTGCATAGTATTATTCAGGGGCAGAATACCGTTATCCATATATGAATAGAACTATTCGTTCTTAATGCAGGAACTGCATAACAATGCAAATTACGCACTTATCAGCAGTCAAGCATCTGTGCCGCTTCATCAAGATAGCCGCCCTCAAAAAACTCAACTCTGCCGTTGTCAACGCTCTTTGCAAGCTCGCTGTCAATCGGGAGCTTTGCAAGCACCTTTGTACCGTATTTTTCGGCAATCTCGTCAATGTGGCTTTCGCCGAAAACAGAGTGCTTTTTTCCGCAGTCGGGGCAGGAAAAGTAGCTCATGTTTTCAACAAGTCCGAGTACGGGAACGCTCATCATATTTGCCATTTTAACAGCCTTTTCAACAATCATTCCGACAAGCTCCTGCGGAGAGGCGACAACAACAATGCCGTCAAGCGGAATACTCTGGAACACAGTCAGCGGAACATCGCCCGTTCCAGGAGGCATATCGACAAACATATAGTCAATCTCGCCCCAGACAACATCTGTCCAGAACTGCTTGACCGTTCCCGTAATCATCGGTGAACGCCATACAACAGGGTCGGTTTCGTTTTCAAGCAAAAGGTTGATTGACATTATTTTTATGCCTGTTTCTGTTTCAACAGGGATAATTCCCTCGTCACTTCCCATACATCTCTGCGTTCTTCCGAAAGCCTTGGGAATTGACGGTCCTGTTATATCTGCGTCAAGCACAGCCGTACTTTTGCCCATTCTGTTCATTGTCACAGCAAGCATTGAGGTCACAAGGCTTTTACCAACTCCGCCCTTGCCGGATACTACTCCGATAACCTTTTTTACTCTGCTGTATTTATTCAGCGGCTCGTGCAAATCCTGCGGACTGTTTTCCTTACATCCTGATGAGCAGGAGGAACAATCGTGATTACATCCCATATTTTTATCCTCTTTTCGTTAATAGTTAATATATTGAAAATATCAAATTTCCATATCGGTTTCACCGCCCGATTCAACAGGCTCATTACCTTGAGGGAAGCTCGTTTCCGACTGTGCAGTAGCTGTAGTTTCCATGACCTCTGATGTGGTCGGTGCTTCCGTAGGCGGCTCGGTGGGAGCTTCTGTAGGAGCTTCTGTCGGTGCTTCTGTTGCAGGCTGTGTTTCAACGGCTGTTGTTTCAAAGGTAGGTGCGTTTGTCGTCTGAGCCGCTGTTGATGTGACAGCTGTCGAAGCCGTTGTTTCCTTTTTATCGGGCTGTTTAGGCGAACACTGCATAAAAGCAAAAGCAATTGCGGCAACAAGACACAGCACTGCGGCAACCGTCAGCACAATTGCGACCGTCTTATTCTTATTATTCTTTTTTCTGCCGTTCTGGGAGCTTCTTCTCGGTCTGGCATTTATGTAGTATTCCTCCGAGTTGCCCTCGTACTCATCAAAATAGGTGTAATCAACATCGTCACCCGTCTGAGAATTAAAATTATCTCCGTAATCGTCGGCACTGTCGGAACAGCTCTTTTCGTCAGCCTCGCTGTAAACGCTTCGTGAAGGCTTGCTTTCTGTCTCAACATCGAAGTTTTCAAGGTCATACTCGTTGTCCCTGTTCTGCATTACTTGTTCTCCCTTTCAATATACGCAATTCCGATAAGTAAACACTGATTAAATCGTTTGTACATATTGCGCCGACAGATTTTTTGTCAGATTGCTTAAAATTTTGTGCGCAGGCTGACGCCTGTGTGCAGAATTTTGGGCAATATGGCAGAAAATATGCAAGCAAGATGTGCAAACAGCTTTTTTGCGTGATTTATTCAGTGGTTACTTAAGTATCAGCGGATTAATTTCTCAATATCCTTGTTGTTTGCCATTACCATAAGTCTTTCGTT
>CALZCU010000100.1 GCA_945632055.1 uncultured Ruminococcus sp.
GTTAAGGACGCAGTATCCTATATTTTTGATCAGAACGGCTCCGCTGTACAGCATAGAATACTTTGTTTCTATACAGGCTCAAGCGGATGGCACGAAACACAGAATTTCATCGTAGGCTGCGGAAATGTTAGATTTTTTGATTTGAGATAATATGTAAATCATACATAATTTAAAATTTTCCTGTAAAAATCAAGTGTTTTTTCAAAAAGCACTTGATTTTTTTCATTATTATGGTATAATATATAAGCATTTCGCACGCTGATGCTTGTCGGCAGGGTGGCATTAATTGCTTATTGCGCCGATAAAATCAAAGCACGGCGGAGGTTTTAACCTAAGGAGGAAATAAAAATGGCAGTAGTTTCTATGAAACAGCTTCTGGAGGCAGGCGTACACTTCGGCCACCAGACAAGAAGATGGAACCCCAAGATGGCTGAGTACATCTTCACAGAACGCAACGGTATCTACATCATCGATCTTCAGAAGAGCGTTAAAAAGCTCGAGGAAGCTTACAACTTTGTTCGTGAGATTTCCGCAGAAGGCAAAAATGTACTTTTCGTAGGTACAAAAAAGCAGGCACAGGATTCCGTTAAGGAAGAGGCTGAGCGTGCAGGCGCTTACTATGTAAACGCAAGATGGCTCGGCGGTATGCTTACAAACTTCTCGACAATCCGCAGAAGAATTGCTCGTTTAAAGCAGCTTCGTGCAATGCAGGAGGACGGCACATTTGACCTTCTCCCCAAAAAAGAAGTTATTAAGCTCAACCTTGAAATTGAGAAGCTTGAGAAGTTTATGGGCGGTATCAAGGATATGACAGAGATGCCCGGCGCACTCTTTATTGTTGACCCCAGAAAAGAAAGAATTGCAGTTTCAGAAGCTAAAAAGCTCAATATCCCGATTGTTGCAATCGTTGATACAAACTGCGATCCCGATGAAATTGACTATGTAATCCCCGGCAACGACGATGCTATTCGTGCAGTTAAGCTTATTGCAGGTGCAATGGCTAACGCTGTTATCGAAGGCAGAGAGGGCCGTATGGGCGCAGCTGCTGTAGAAGAAACAGAGGAAGAGGCAGCTGAATAATCTTTAATTTAATATAACTACTTTTGAAAGGATGTATTCATAATGGCAGCATTTACAGCTCAGGATGTAAAAGCACTCAGAGAGAAAACAGGCTGCGGCATGATGGATTGCAAAAAAGCACTTACAAATGCTGACGGCGATATGGATAAGGCAGTAGACTTTTTAAGAGAACAGGGTCTTGCAAAGCAGGCTAAGAAGGCAAGCAGAGTTGCAGCAGAGGGTGTAGCTTACGCTTGCACAAACGACGATCTTTCAGTAGGCGTTGTTATCGAGGTTAACGCTGAAACAGACTTCGTTGCAAAGAACGATTCCTTTATGGATTTCGTAAAGGCTTGCGCTAACACAGTTATGAAGGAGAATCCTGCTGATGTTGAGGCTCTTCTTGCACTTCAGGCTGACGGCACAACTCAGACAGTTGCAGAGCTTTTACAGGAGAAGGTTCTAACAATCGGCGAGAACATTCAGATTCGCCGTTTTGAGCGTATGGAAGGTGCTTGCGTTGCTTATGTACACGCAGGCGGCAAAATCGGCGTTCTTGTAAACTTTGATACAGATGTTGCTGCTAAACCCGAATTTGTTGCTTACGGCAAGGATGTTGCAATGCAGATTGCAGCTCTCAACACTCAGTATCTCACCGAGAAAGATGTTCCTGCAGATGTTATTGAGCACGAGAAAGAGGTTATGCGTCAGCAGGTAATCAACGAGGGTAAGCCTGAGGCAATCGCTGATAAGATTGTAATGGGTAAAATCGGCAAGTTCTATAAGGAAAACTGCCTTGTTGACCAGGAGTTCGTAAAGGACAACAAGCAGACAATCAAGCAGTACACACAGAACACTGCTAAGGCTCTCGGCGGTTCTATCGAAATCAAGAAGTTCGTTCGCTTTGAAAAGGGCGAGGGCATCGAAAAGAGACAGGACGACTTTGCTGCTGAAGTTGCAAGCATGGTAAAATAATTCTATAAATTATAACTTAAAAAATTCCCGCCACAATTGGCGGGGATTTTTGCGTAATAGGACTTTTGGCGATTTTAAATATATTATAGGAGAATATTATGAAAAAAATGTCATTTAAATTAGGTGCATTAGCGTTAAGCATAGTTCTGGCGACAGCTTCAACAGTAAGTGCAGGAGCTGTTCAGACAAACAGCGAACCTGTTTCTTCATATTCATCAGACTTTAAGTTGCTCCCATCTAATATTAAAATTTCTGATAATCAGATTTATTTCTCCCGTTATAATACACCCTCAAAATCGGTTTTTTTTGGAAAATATGTTGATCAGAACAACAAGGCATATTCCGTTAAATTTTCTGAGCTTATGTCAGGAAGCAAAACCTTATCACTTTCGAAAGGTCAAAAGTATAAGTTCTATTTTGGCTATGATTTAGGCTCCAGCTCGGGCAGCGGATCCGATAGTACATACCGTTCATTTTCCAACACAGGAGGAACATACAGAAAGGTCAGAGTTAAGCTTTCAACCTTTATTAACAGCCCTTATGGCTACGGTGATGTATATGCTTCTGACGGTTCATTAACAAAAACAGATTCAACCTACGGCAGTCATACCTTCAGATTCGGTGATGTTGATATAACATCTGACGGCAGCAAGTATTATAGCGGAATGTGCGTCAGAAGCGGCGCGGCTATAACTGCAGTAACTCCCAATTCAAACGGTGAAATCGAATTTTATCTTAATACAGCCATTGGCTCGGGTGCCTATGTCTGCACTGACTATTATATTTTCTATAAGCACAAGGACGGCAGTAAATCAGATATTGGCGGGGGAGGAAGCACAGGCAGTCATTTACACGCACTTGAAATCGGCGACGCAGATTCAAGCTGTTTTGTTAACATAAAGGATGCAACAGAAATTCAAAATGCAATTTCCGGTATGAATACTTTAAATTCTCTTCAGAAATTCGTTTCAGATGTTAATTTTGATAGCAAAATTGATATTAAGGATGTAACTGCTATCCAAAGATATCTTGCAGAATAATAAATAGCGCAACTCCTAAATATAAGACACTATTTTAATATTTTTGAGGAGAATTATGAAAAAAGTTTTATCAAAATTATGTGCATCAGCTTTATGTATAGTGCTTGCGGCTTCTTCTACGATAGGCGCAGGAGCTGCTCAGGTAAGCAGCGAGCCTGCTTCTTCAGATTCACCGAGTTTTACAACAATGTCATCAACTCTTAGAATTTTTGACAATCAGATTTATGTTTCCCGTTCTAACATACCGTCATCGTCATTTCATTATGTCGAGTTTTGTGACGAAAATAATCAGCGATATAGTGCGGATTTTAAAGATCTGATGACAACCACCGGCAGTAAAACCATTACACTTCCAAAGGAGCAGAATTACGCCTTCTATTTTGGATTCTACAAACCTCAATTTGGCGGTACTGCGTCCTCAAACTCTATATATAAGTCATACAATAACACCGGGGGCTATTATAAAAAAGTAAGAATTAAGCTTTCTGACTTTGATAAATCGTTCGCTCCTGACGGTTCAATGACAGTAACGCAAGATGTCTTCGGCACACATAAGTTTAGTTTCGGAAGCGGTGAAATAGCCTCAGACGGTAAGGAGTATTATAGTGCATTATGTGTTTACAGCGGCGGCACAGTTACTGCTGTAACACCAAATTCAAACGGCGAAATTGATTTTTTTATGAGTACGGCTGTAGGTGAGTCGGTATACTTAAATGCAGATTATACTGTTTTTTATGAAAACAATAATGCATATGACAAAATGGCAACTATAAGCGGTGGTTTTTTAGATCGTTGTTTATATCCTCTCACAATTGGAAATGCAGACTCTGATAACTCTGTTGATATAAAAGATGCAACGAAAATCCAAACTGCAATTTCAGGAAAAAGTACGCTGAATTCTCTCCAGACCTTTGTATCCGATGTTAATTTTGATAATAAAATTGATATCAAGGATGTTACCGCACTACAAAGATATCTTGCAGAAACCGGTATATAATATAATTGAATTAACTCAAAAGAGTGCAGACGAATCAATCATCTGCACTCTTTTTTACTTTATAGGAAATTGCTCGAAAACGGTCGGGCAAAGAAGATTTGGTAATATCAACCTGTCTGCTCGAATTGCGTGTCGAGGCACTCGACTTTTTTGCGTTATAGGAAATTGCTCAAAAACGGTCGGGCAGAGAAGATTTGATAATATCAATCTATTTTCTCGACTTCTTGATTTTTGAGAGTGGGGTAGAGTCAGCCGCTTTTTTCATTTGTTCAGAGCTTAAATGAGTGTATATTTCAGTTGTAGCCAGATTTTCGTGGCCTAACACTTCCTTTAAAACCCTGACATCAACTCCGCCGTGCTGATACATAAGAGTTGCTGCTGTGTGTCGAAGCTTGTGACAGGAATAGCCCTGTGCGTCAAGACCAATCTTAGCGAGATACTTATACACCATAGCCTGAATCGTTTTAACTGACATTCTGCGGTGATTTCTGCTGATAAATAAGGCTCTTTTATCCTTGACATCATCAACAGGACGAACCTTCATATAATCGTTAATAGCTTCCACACACGCATCATTCAAATAAACAACCCTTTCTTTGTTTCCTTTACCGAGAACTCTCAGAGTGTTATCGTTGCGAATATCGGTGTAATTAAGTCCAGCCATTTCTGAAACTCTAAGACCGCAATTGAGGAATAGGGTAATTATTGCATAATCCCGTTCTTTATATTCACCTTCAACAGCATTAAGAAGCTCAATGCTTTGCTCAAGTGTGAGATATTTGGGCAAGGATTTTTTTTGCTTCGGGACTTCAAGCTCGGTAACAGGATTGCTGTTTATTAAATGCTTTTTTGAAAATAAATAATTAAAAAAGCCTTTTAAGCTCGAACATTTTCTGGCACGAGCAGCGCTTTGATTGTGCCTGACTCGGCTGAGATAGTGCATATATTCATAAGCGTCATTCAGAGTGACAGTCCTGATAAGATTAATATCAACATCATCAATTTTAATCTCGTCAAATTCAGTGCCGTC
>CALZCU010000101.1 GCA_945632055.1 uncultured Ruminococcus sp.
TACTTCCGCACACGCTCTTGCGGAATACAAACTGAAAAAATCATTGGGACAGCCGACCGAGGACCCGACAGAAAACCTTACATATTTTGATAAGGAAATGGACGATTGTACAGACAGCTA
The DNA here is from genome assembly GCA_945632055.1 of uncultured Ruminococcus sp. Taxonomy (GTDB): domain Bacteria; phylum Bacillota; class Clostridia; order Oscillospirales; family Acutalibacteraceae; genus Ruminococcoides. The sequence goes on from CALZCU010000101.1 coordinate 121, forward strand.
TCAGCAGTATATCGTTGAAAAACTTACCGAGATAAAGCAGTTGTGCAAAGACCCTGTTGTTTTTGTAGAGCAGAAACTTGATTTTTCAAAATATGTGCCAGATTCATTCGGAACAGCGGATTGCGTAATTGTCGCAGATGATACTCTAACTGTAATTGATTTGAAGTATGGGGTTGGAATACTTGTCGATGCAGAGCAAAATACACAGATGATGCTTTATGCCCTTGGTGCCTTGCTTATGTTTGACGGTATCTATGATATTGAAACGGTAACAATGACGGTGTTTCAGCCAAGACGGGATAATGTAAGCACTTTTTCAATGAGAAAATCAGAGCTTATTGACTGGGCAGAAAATGTGCTGAAACCAAAGGCTGAGCTTGCCTATAAGGGCGAGGGCGAATTTAAAGCAGGCAATCACTGTCAGTTCTGCAAGGTGAAAGCAACCTGTCGTAAAAGGGCGGAATACAACCTTGAACTTGCAAAGTATGATTTTGAAATGCCCGACCGTCTTGAGGACGATGAAATTGAAATAATACTGTCAAAGGCAGATGAATTCATATCGTGGCTTGGTGATGTGAAGGAATATGCTCTGAATCAGGCACTGCAAGGCAAGCAGTGGAAAGATTATAAACTTGTTGAAGGTCGTTCCAACAGAAAGTACAAAAACGAAAGTGCTGCGGCAAAGATTGTTGAAGATGCAGGTTTTGACCCGTATGAACATAAGGTTCTGGGAATAACCGCTATGCAGAAAATGCTCGGCAGAACAAAATTCAATGAACTGCTCGGTGACTTCATCGAAAAGCCACAGGGCAAACCAACTTTAGTGCCTATGTCGGACAAGCGTCCGACTATGAAAAATACAGCAAAAGAAGATTTTAAGGAGGAAATTTAAAATGGCAAAGTTCAATAACCCGACAAAAGTTATCACAGGAGTGGATACCAGATGGAGTTACGCAAATGTTTGGGATCCGAAGTCAATCAACGGCGGCACACCGAAGTACAGCGTTTCGCTTATCATTCCGAAGTCTGACAAGGTAACCATTCAGAAAATCAAGGCTGCTATTCAGTCGGCTTACGAGGAAGGCGAAAGCAAGCTGAAGGGCAGCGGCAAATCAGTACCGTCCCTCTCTGTTCTCAAGACACCTCTTCGTGACGGTGACCTCGAAAGACCTGATGATGAGGCTTACAAGAATGCTTACTTTGTAAATGCAAATTCTGCAACAGCACCCGGAATCGTAGATGCCGACAGACAGCAGATTATCGACAGAAGTGAGGTATACAGCGGTGTGTACGGCAGAGCGTCTATCAACTTCTATGCCTTTAACTCCAACGGAAACAAGGGTATCGCCTGCGGTCTGAACAATCTGCAGAAAATCAAGGACGGTGAACCTCTCGGTGGCAAAGCGAGTGCTGAATCCGACTTTGCAACAGATGATGACGATGATTTTCTTAATTAACGGAGGTACAATCAAATGAAAGACTTTATGATTTATATGTCATTCGGTACTTCCGTAGGTGTATTTATTAGTTGCATTATGATTTTGATTGAGTCTGCAATCGAAAAGCATAAATGCAAAAATAAAAACAAGGAAAAGAAAGATAAGGAATAGCTGAATAGCGGCGGAGGTTAATAAATCTCCGCCATTTTACTTAATATGGAGGTGCAAAGTGAAAAACATCAGTATTGATATTGAAACATTTTCAGATGTTGACCTTAATAAATGCGGTGTATATAAGTACACGGAATCGGATAAATTTGAAATTTTACTTTTCGGATATTCTGTTGACGGCGGAGAAGTTTGTGTTACAGACCTTGCCTGCGGAGAAACAATACCTGATGAAATATTAAAAGCACTGACTGATGAAAAAGTCACAAAGTGGGCATTTAACGCATCTTTTGAACGCATATGTCTGTCAAAGTATCTGAGAACAAATTATCATAAATACTTTAAAAGCTACAATTCCGATGACATAGCTTTGAAAAGGTATTTAAATCCGGCATCATGGAAATGCACTATGGTGTGGTCGGCATATATGGGACTGCCGTTATCCTTAAAAGCCGTGGGAGAGGTTTTGAAACTTTCACAGCAGAAAATGGATGAGGGTAAGGCACTTATAAGGTATTTCTCTGTCCCCTGCAAGCCTACCAAAGCCAACGGAAACAGAATGAGAAATCTTCCTGAAGATGATATTGATAAGTGGGAAACCTTCAAAGCATATAACAAGCGAGATGTTGAGGTGGAAACGGGCATACAGAAAAAGCTGTGTAATTTTCCGGTTCCGGATTTTGTATGGGAGGAATACTGGCTTGACCAGGAGATAAACGACCGTGGTATTGCTCTTGATATGGAAGTGGTTACAAATGCCATAGCTCTTGATGAAGTTACCAGGAAAAAGCTGAAATCGGTAATGCAGAATATTACCGACCTTGAGAATCCGAACTCTGTGGCACAGATAAAGGAGTGGCTTTGCAATAACGGTCTGGAGGTAGAATCTCTTGGTAAAAAAGAAGTAAAAGAGCTCTTAAAAACTGCTCCGCCTGAACCGGCAGCGGTGCTGGAACTCCGTCAACAGCTTGGCAAATCATCGGTAAAGAAATATCAGGCTATGCAGAATGCGGTGTGTGAGGATAACCGTGCAAGAGGAATGTTTCAATTTTACGGTGCAAACAGAACAGGGCGGTTCAGCGGCAGACTGATTCAACTGCAAAATTTACCGCAGAACCATATGCCCGATTTGGAACAGGCTCGTGAATTGGTAAAGGCGGGAAATTTTAAAGCACTTGAAATGCTCTATGATGATATTCCTGATACGCTTTCCCAGCTTATACGCACAGCATTTGTTCCGAGAAAAGGAATGAAATTTATAGTATCCGACTTCTCTGCCATTGAGGCAAGGGTGATTGCCCATATTGCCGGTGAAGCATGGAGAACCGAGGTGTTTCAGAACGGCGGTGATATTTACTGTGCGTCTGCAAGTCAGATGTTTCACTGCAAGGTGGAAAAGCACGGAGAGAATGCTCATCTCCGTCAAAAGGGCAAAATCGCAGAATTGGCTCTGGGTTACGGCGGTGCGGTCGGAGCTTTAAAAGCTATGGGCGCACTTGAAATGGGTCTTTCGGAAGATGAATTACAACCGCTTGTTGACAGCTGGAGAGGTGCCAATCCCAATATCGTAAAACTGTGGTGGAATGTTGACCGATGCGTCAAGGAAACTGTGAAAAATAGAACTGTAACTCAAACACACGGTATTAAATTCATTTATCAGAGCGGTATGCTTTTTATACAGATGCCAAGCGGCAGACGACTGTCATATGTAAAACCACGGATTGGTGAAAATAAATTCGGCGGTGAGTCTGTTACCTATGAAGGTACAGGCAGTACAAAGAAATGGGAACGCATCGAAAGCTACGGTCCGAAATTCGTTGAGAACATTGTTCAGGCTATCAGCAGAGATATTCTCTGTTATGCTATGAAAACGCTGTCGAAATGTTTTATCGTGGGTCATGTACATGATGAAATAATAATTGAGTGCAGTGAAAATACAACCGTTGAAGAAATCTGTAATCAAATGGAAAAAACACCGCCGTGGATACCCGGACTTTTACTGCGAGCTGACGGCTATGAAACGATGTTTTACAAAAAAGATTGATATTGCGGTTCTTAAAATCAGGGTATCTGTCCTTTAACTTTCAGAAGGCAGATGCCCTGTTTTTCTGTGAAATTTTTTGTAGGTACTTCGGATTAGTCCGTTTTCTTTTGCCTATAGCCACAGAAGGCAGAATATATGCCTTACTTTTTAGAAATCGGAGGTAATTCGTATGTATGAATTACAAATATTCAGTAATGCAGAGCTTGGCTCTGTAAGAACAGTAACCATTGACAGCAAACCTTTTTTTGTAGGTAAGGATGTAGCGGAGATACTCGGTTACAGCAACACAAGAGATGCACTTGCAAAAAGAGTTGATGATGAGGATAAGTTAGATGGGGTAGCAATTTGCGACTCCATAGGCAGAGATCAGAAACCGGTCTTAATCAATGAAAGCGGTCTGTACAGCCTTATCCTTTCAAGCAAACTCCCGGGTGCAAAGAAGTTCAAGCGTTGGGTAACATCAGAAGTTTTGCCGTCTGTCAGTAAGTGCGGTATCTATGCAATAGATGAGGTTTTGAACAATCCGGATATGCTGATTGCGGCACTTACAGATTTAAAGACAGAGCGAGATAAAAGAAAATCATTATCGGAAACTGTATATAAACAGGAGAGTTTATATGGCAAGTAAATACAACAGTGAGGGTTATTACGACCCCACAACATATGAAGCTCTTTTCTCAATAGAAAAAGAGGAACGCTCTCTTCGTACATTCAGACCTATTGTGTATATATGTTCTCCCTATGCCGGAGATGTAGAAACTAATGTGCAAAAAGCAAGGCGATATTGCCGTTTTGCTGTTGATAAGGGTTACATACCAATCGCACCGCACTTGCTGTTCACACAATTTCTAAATGATGACAGCCCCAAGGAGCGACAGCTCGGAATATTTTTCGGCAATGCTGTTATGAGTAAATGTTCCGAGGTTTGGGTGTTCGGTGACCGTATCTCTGACGGAATGGAAGCGGAGATAAAAAGAGCTAAACGGAAGAACTACCGATTGAGGTATTTTAACGAAGATTTAGAGGAGGTAATGAAATGACATTCACTTTGTATAGTGCAAATTTAATTAACACTCCCAACAACTGCGTCTATCCAAACAAAACAGAAGTAACAGACAGTACAAGCCTTGCAAAAGCAGTCAGCAAAGATTATGTGTGTGCAGAGTATAAAAACAGCTATCGCAACAACGATAATTTTCTTGGTGCTGACTGTCTGCCTGTGGATTGTGACAATGACCATTCAGAAAATCCTGCCGACTGGGTTACACCGGACGATATAAAAAAGGCTTTTCCAAACG
>CALZCU010000102.1 GCA_945632055.1 uncultured Ruminococcus sp.
ATGATGTTGTAATCGTAAACAACAACCCCGAAACGGTTTCAACCGACTTTGACACAGCCGACAGACTTTATTTTGAGCCGCTCACAACCGAAGATGTTATGGGCATCATCAAAACCGAAAAGCCCTTCGGCGTAGTTGTAGCATTCGGCGGACAGACCGCAATTAAGCTCACAAAGTTCCTCAGCGACAACGGAGTAAACATTCTCGGCACATCATATGACGCAATCGATATGGCTGAGGACAGAGAGCGTTTTGACGCACTTCTTGAAAAATATCAGATTAAGCGTCCTAAGGGCGTAACCGTTATGACAACCGAGGAGGCTCTTGATGTAGCTTCAAGCATCGGTTATCCCGTTCTTCTCCGTCCCTCATATGTTCTCGGCGGTCAGAATATGATTATCGCCTTTAATGAGGACGATGTTAAGGAATATATGGCAATTATTCTTGCACAGAATATTGAAAATCCGATTCTTATTGATAAATACCTGCAGGGCACAGAGATTGAGGTTGACGCAATCTGTGACGGCGAGGATATATTAATTCCCGGTATTATGGAGCATATCGAAAGGGCAGGCGTTCATTCGGGCGACTCAATCGCAGTTTATCCTGCTTGGAATCTGTCCGATGAGATGACTCAGATTATCATTGAAAGCTCCAAGAACCTTGCAATTGAGCTTAGAACAAAGGGACTTGTAAACATTCAGTACCTTATCTATAAGGACGAGCTTTATGTAATCGAGGTTAATCCCCGTTCTTCCCGAACAATTCCATATATCAGCAAGGTTACCGGCGTTCCTATGGTTGACCTTGCAACAAGAGCTATGCTCGGTGAAAAGCTCAGGGATATGGGCTACGGCACAGGTCTTTATAGGAAAAGCCCCTATATTGCTGTCAAGGTGCCTGTATTCAGCTTTGAAAAGCTTATCAATGTTGACAATCACCTCGGCCCCGAAATGAAGTCAACGGGCGAGGTTCTGGGCATTGCCGCAACCCTGGAGGAGGCTCTCTACAAGGGACTTATCGGTGCAGGCTACAAGATGAAGAAAAACGGCGGTGTGTTTATCACAGTCCGCAATTCCGATAAGGCTGAAATCGGCGAAATCGCAAAGAAATATTACGACCTTGGATTTACAATCTATGCGACCGAGGGTACTGCCGAGGTGCTCAAGAAATTCGGAATTGACGCAGTCGGCGTTAAGAAGATTCACGAATCAAAGACAAGCAACACGCTTACGCTTATTGAGTCTGGCAAGATTCAGTATGTTATTTCAACCTCTGCAAAGGGCAGAATCCCATCAAGAGATTCCGTTAAAATCCGCAGAAAGACTGTTGAGAGAAACATTCCCTGCCTTACATCACTTGATACGGCAAATGCTCTTGCAGACTGCCTCAAGAGCCACTACACTCAGCACAGCACTGAGCTTATTGATATAAATAATATGAGAGAGGAAAAGCTTATGTTAAAGTTTACAAAGATGCAGGGAATCGGCAACGACTACATTTATTTCAGCACCTTTGATCAGGAAATCAACAATCCCGAAGCACTTGCAGTAAGACTTTCCGACAGACACTTCGGAATCGGCGGCGACGGTGTGATCCTTGTATGTCCGTCAAAGGTAGCCGACGCTAAGATGAAGATGTATAACCGTGACGGTTCCGAGGGCAAGATGTGCGGCAACGGAATCCGCTGTGTGGGCAAGTTCCTCTATGACCACGGTATGATTGACTATAACGAAAAGGACGAAATTACAATTGAAACTCTCAGTGGCATCAAGAGCCTTAAGGCATTCACAACAGACGGCAGAGTAACCCGTCTGAGAGTCGATATGGGCAAGGCAATTCTTGAGCCAAAGGAAATTCCTGTTGCAATCAACAAGGATAAGGTTGTAAACGAGCCGGTTAAAATCGGAGATAAGGACTATAACATCACCTGCGTTTCAATGGGAAATCCGCACTGCGTGGTATTTATGGACGATATTGACAACCTCGACATTGAAAAGGTCGGTCCGAGCTTTGAGTTTGACAAGCTCTTCCCCGAAAGAGTTAATACGGAATTTGTAACTGTTCTTGACGAGCATACAATCAAGATGAGAGTATGGGAGAGAGGCTCGGGCGAAACCTGGGCTTGCGGAACAGGCGCTTGCGCCGTTGCAGTTGCAGCCTGCGAAAACGGCTTCTGCAAAAAGGGCGAGGACATCAAAATCAAGCTCATCGGCGGCGACCTTATCATCAACTACACTGATGACACTGTTTATATGACAGGCAACGCTGAAAAAGTATTTGACGGAGAGGTAGAGGTGTAAGCTGTGGAAGCGAAGAAGAATAAAAAGTATATATTTGTCACAGGCGGCGTTGTTTCAGGCTTGGGAAAGGGAATTACGGCGGCTTCACTCGGCAGACTTTTAAAGGCAAGAGGTCTTAAAATTGTTGCGCAGAAGCTCGACCCGTATATAAATGTCGACCCCGGCACAATGAGCCCCTATCAGCACGGCGAGGTTTATGTAACTGAGGACGGCGCAGAAACCGACCTCGACCTCGGTCACTACGAGCGTTTTATTGACGAGGACTTGAACAAGTATTCAAACCTCACAACAGGTAAGGTTTATTCAAATGTTCTTGAAAAGGAACGCAGGGGCGACTATCTGGGCAAGACTGTTCAGGTAATTCCCCACATCACAAACGAGATTAAATCATTCATATATAATGTTGGCGAAAAGACAAATGCCGATGTTGTCATAACCGAAATCGGCGGAACTGTCGGCGATATTGAAAGCCAGCCCTTCCTTGAGGCTATCCGTCAGGTTTCGCTTGAGGTAGGCAGAGAAAACAGCATTTTCATTCATGTAACCCTCGTTCCGTATATCAAGGGCAGTGAGGAGCATAAGTCAAAGCCTACTCAGCATTCTGTCAAGGAGCTTCGCTCGCTCGGCATCAATCCCGATATTATCGTGCTTCGCTGTGACGAGCCGCTTGAAGAGAGCATTTTCAATAAGATTGCGCTTTTCTGCAATGTAAAGCCCGATTGCGTAATCGAAAACATAACTCTGCCCACGCTCTATCAGGCTCCGCTTATGCTTGAAAAGAGCAACTTCTCAAATGTTGTGTGCCGTGAGCTTAACATCGCTGTCGACAAAAAGCCCGACCTCACAGAGTGGGAGGAGATGCTCGACAGAATCAATAACCGCACAAAGAAATGTAAAATTGCTCTTTGCGGCAAATATGTTGCGCTTCACGACGCATATCTTTCTGTTGCCGAGGCACTCCGTCACGGCGGCTACGAAAACGGCGCAGATGTTGAAATCAAGTGGGTTGACTGCGAGCTTCTCACAAAGTACAAGGTTGACGAACTTCTGGGTGATGTTGACGGTATTCTTGTTCCCGGCGGCTTTGGAAACAGAGGTATCGAGGGCAAGGTTATGGCGGCAAAATATGCCCGTGAAAATGACATTCCGTATCTCGGAATCTGCCTTGGTATGCAGACAGCCGTAATTGAGTATGCAAGAAATGTTGCAGGCTTTGCCGATGCAAACAGCGGTGAGTTCACACCCGACGGCGAGCATAATGTTATCGACCTTATGCCCGAACAGCTCGGAATTGAAAATATGGGCGGCACAATGCGTCTGGGCGCATATCCCTGTGTTATCAAGGACGGCTCAATGATGGCAAAGGCTTACGGAGAAAAGGAAATCTCCGAGCGTCACCGTCACCGCTACGAGTTCAACAACGACTACAGAGAGGATATTGAAAACGCAGGTATGAAAATTACGGGTACTTCGCCGAACGGACTTCTTGTTGAGGCTGTTGAGGTTCCCGAAAACCGCTTCTTTGTCGGCGTTCAGTATCATCCTGAGTTCAAGTCACGCCCCAACAGAGCTCATCCTCTTTTCAGAGAGTTTATCAAGGCTTCGCTTGAAAAGAAGAATTAATAATTTTATTTTAGAGAAGGATGTTGAAAATGAAGATTAATAAGAATTTTGATAATCTTGTTCCAAACTACCTCTTTGCCGATGTTGCAAAGAAGACAGCCGAATTTGCAAAGGCGAACCCTGACAAGAAGATTATCAAGCTCGGAATCGGTGATGTAACGCTTCCACTTGCACCTGTTGCCATCGAAGCTATGAAAAACGGTGCCGAAGACCTCGCTCACAAGGAGAGCTTCAAGGGCTATCCCGACTACGAGGGCTACGCATTTTTGAGAGAAGCTATTGCAAATTACTATAAGGGCTTCGGCGTAGAAATTTCTGCCGATGAAATCTTCGTTTCCGACGGAGCAAAGTCCGACTGCGGCAATATAGGAGACATCTTTGACAAGGACAATGTTGTGCTTGTGACAGACCCTGTTTATCCCGTATATGTTGACTCAAACATTATGGCCGGCAGAAAGATTGTCTATGCCGCATCAAATGAGGAAAACGGCTTTGCCGCACTTCCCGACAAGAGCGTAAAGGCAGATATAATTTACCTTTGCTCGCCCAACAACCCCACAGGCTCGGCATATACTGCTGAACAACTCAAAGAATGGGTTGACTATGCGCTTGAAAATGACGCAATCATTCTTTACGATTCAGCCTATGAAGCATTCATCACAGAGGATTTGCCCCGTTCAATTTTTGCGATTGAGGGAGCAAGAAAATGTGCGATTGAGATGTGCTCGCTTTCAAAAACTGCAGGCTTTACAGGCACTCGCTGTGGATACACAGTAATTCCAAAGGAGCTTGAGCGTGACGGTCACAACATTTATGCAACCTGGTATCGCCGTCAGGCAACCAAGTTCAACGGTGTTTCGTGGCCTGTTCAGTGCGCCGCCGCCGCTGTTTTCAGCGAGGAAGGACAGAAGCAGATTAAGGAGAACATTTCTTATTATCAGGAAAATGCAAGGATTATTTCTTCTGCCCTGGACGAGCTTGGCATCTATTACACAGGCGGAAAAAATTCACCTTATATCTGGCTTAAATGCCCGAATAATATGGGAAGCTGGGAATTTTTTGACCTTCTTCTCAACGAAGCAAATGTTGTAGGTACTCCCGGTGAGGGCTTCGGCGAAAACGGCGCAGGCTACTTCCGTCTT
>CALZCU010000103.1 GCA_945632055.1 uncultured Ruminococcus sp.
ATAATGCGGTTGTTCTGCCCGACTGATTTGCTCGGACAAATACAGTTTGAAAGGAAAATGTTATGAAAGGCTTTGGCTATCTGGCAAAGGAAGGCTTCAAGAATGTCTGGAGCAACCGTATAATGAGTATTGCCTCGGTGTGTGTGCTTGTTAGCTGTCTGATTCTGACAGGCGCAGCGTCGTTGTTCTCCATTAATGTTGCACAGGTTGTTGAGTCAGTCGGTCATTCAAATGAAACAAATGTATACATAAAATCAGATATTTCTCAGCTTGAAGCTGTTTACATAGGCAAGGATATTGAAAAAATCAGCAATGTTGCTTCCGTAACCTTTTTGCCAAAGGACGAGGCGCTCCAGCGGTTTAAAAAGCAGCTTGGTGACGAGGACCTCTTTAAGGAGATAGAGGGACGAAATAAGCTTCCCGATACCTTTATTGTGGCAATGAAGGATTTATCGCTTTATGATGAAACCGTTGCCGAAATTCAGAAGCTTAACGGCGTTGATTCAATCGACAGCCGCAGAGAGCTTGCAAAGAAGCTCTCCGACATCAGCAAGCTTGTAAACATAATCTGCATCGGTGTTGTTTCTGCACTGATGATTATTTCACTTTTCATTATTGCCAATACAATCCGTGCGACTATGTATTCAAGACGATTTGAAATCAGCATAATGAAGTCGGTCGGCGCAACTAACTGGTTTGTGCGAATGCCGTTCCTCGTTGAGGGTATGGTAATCGGATTTATTTCAGCGGCTGTTTCAACAGGCGGCATCGCTCTGCTTTACGAGGCTGTTATGAAGGCGGTTACTGATTTTATCCCGATAAGCTATATTCCGCTTTCTGAGGTTATTCTCTATGTTGCAGTTGCGTTTGTGGTTGCAGGTGTTGTAATAGGTTTCTTCGGAAGCTTCATCTCAATAAGAAAGTATCTTAAAAAAGAAGGAAACGAAATTCTCGGATGGTAAGAAAGAAAGGAGAAACGAATGAACAGAATTAAAAGGATTCTCTGCGCTCTTTTAAGCGTTTGCCTGATTTCAATGCCGTTTGCACTTTCCGTCACATCGACAGGAGCAGAAAGCATTGATTCCCTTCAGCAGCAGCTCAAGGAGCTTGAGGAGCAAAATCAGCAGTATCAGGCTGAGCTTGAAAAGGCTCAGTCCGACATTAAGGAGAAAGAGAAATACAATGAAACTCTTGTAAGCAAAATTGAGGTGCTTAACAAGAAAATCACCCTCACAAGAGAATCTATCAACGGTCTTAATAAAGATATTGATGCAAAAAGAGCCGAAATTGACAAGGCTAATGCGAACATCGACAGCCAGCTCGACACACTTGCAGAACGCCTAAGAACAATTTATATGGCAGGCAATGCAAGCGAGCTTGAAATTATTTTCGGTGCTAAGGATTTCTCCGACTTTATCGATAAGGTGTCGATTGTTAAGGCAGTTTCCAAGTCTGACAAGGAGCTTATTGATGAAATCAAGGTAAAGCTTGCTGAAATCACCAAGCAGAAGAAGTCGCTTGAAGAGGACAAGACAAAGCTTGAGGAGCAGCAGACCTCACTCCAGGCAGATATGGACGAGTTCAACGAGCTTCTTGAAGAGAACAAGGAAACCCTTGCAAATCTTTATCAGAGGAGCGCAGGCGTAAAGGACGCACTCCAGCAGGCTGCGCTTGAGAGTGATGAAATTGAAGGTATGATTGCTGATTATTATAAGAAGCAGCAACAGCTGGCTGCCGCTAATTCTCAGACAAACAATAATTCGGGAAGCAGCAATAATAGCAGTAACAACAACAGTAATAGCAGCAATAACAATAGTAGCAGTAATAATACACCTTCACAGCCGAGTACACCGACAGTAACTCCTCCGACAACATCAGGCTATGTATGGCCTTGTCCGGGCTTCTCCTATATTTCCTCCCCATATGACGATACTGAGGACAGAGGATATAGGCACGGCGGAATAGATATTGCCGGCGGCGGAATTATGGGAACGCCCACACTTGCGGCTGACGGCGGTACGGTAGTTGCAGTATACAACGGCTGTTACCACAACTGGGGCAAATACGGTAGCTGCGGTTGCGGCGGCGGTTACGGAAACTATGTTTTCATTGACCACGGCAACGGCAAAATGACTGTTTACGGTCACCTAAGCAGCGCAATCGTAAGCTACGGTCAGACTGTTTCCAAGGGACAGACAATTGGCTATGTCGGCTCAACAGGCAATTCAACAGGTCCTCACCTCCATTTTGAGTGTCGCTACAACGGTGTAAAGTATAACCCGATGTCAGAATATTAATTTCTGAACTTTTGAATACATAATTTACCTTAAATTTATAATTAAACTTAATACCCTCGCATATATTTTATAAAGAATTTATGCGGGGGTATTTTTTTGATAACATCGTTGTGTATTCGTTATCCCGAAAAGAAAAAGGGAATAAGGAAACTGATTAACCGACTAAAGACAGATACGGTCGGAGTTGAAATAAAAAAATCGAGAGGAGTAGCCGTTAAGCAGGTTACATATACAAGCTACAGCGGAAAAATCAAGCTTGACAGGATTGATTGCATAATCGGTGCGCAGAGAAATCATCTGCTGTGTTCGCCCCGTCTTAAATTTCCCGAAAACAGCGGCTACAGACGGTTCAGTTCAAACAGATTTTCTGCAAGGCTCTGCACAAATATGGCGTTAAAGGCGGTGGAGGAGTGTGTGAAGCCTGAAACGCTGAAAATCGGAATTTACGATCCGCAGGGTGAATCGCACGATTTTTTGTACTATATTTTAAAGCACTGTGCCGATGTTACTGTTGTGACCGAAAGAGCCGACATATACCAAACCGAGCTTGACAGGGTGATGGAGGAGCTTGGTGCGACGGCAGTAATCACAAAAAACATTTCCGATCTGGCTGAGTGTCGATTTGTTATTGCGCCCTGCGTAATTGAAGAGGTATTGCCGCTCAGACAGGAAGCACTTGTGCTGACCGCAGGTAGTCCGAAGGTTCCCTCAAACGGGCTTGTCTACTACAAATATCATCTCCGTATGCCCAACGGCTTTGACGCTTTGAAGCCAAAGGAGCTTGACGAGGAGTACTTTTGCTCTGCGCTCTACACGCTCGGCTCGCAGTATGAATTAGGCTCAATTGTACCGATTTTTTGCAGGAATTACTCATCATCACAGACGGTGAAATCACTTTCTGCATATCTTAACCGTTTTGCTTGACAATGAGCGTCAAAACGCATATAATAAATCTATATGCAGTTTTGCAGACAAGACTGCTATAGGCAATCAGAATAAGAAACCGAAAGGATGATATAAAATGGCAGCAAAACCGACAATGCTTACTGCTGAAGGTCTTAAAAATCTTGAGGAAGAGCTTGCGGAATTACAAAATGTCAAGCGTAAGGAAATTGCAGAAAAAATCAAGGTTGCCCGTTCCTACGGCGACCTTTCCGAGAACAGCGAATATGACGACGCAAAAAACGAGCAGGCAATTATGGAGGCAAGAATTGCAACGATTGAGGCAATTCTCAAGACTGCCGTAATTATTGACGAGTCAAACACCTCAACCGAGCATGTTCACCTCACATCAGTTGTTACAATTGAGATGCTTAAAACAGGCAGACAGGCAAAGTACAAGATTGTAGGCTCAGGCTCTAACGAGGCTAACCCCAGAGAGGGAAAAATTTCCGATGAATCTCCTATCGGCAGAGCTCTTATGGAGAAGAGCGTCGGCGATGTTGTCGAGGTTGAAACACCCGGCGGAGTTCAGGCAATAAAGATTATTGAAATTTCTAAATAAGAATAATTAGTCATATCAACGGAAATACACCTCAGGGTTATTTCCGTTTGATTTGCAAGTGAAGGGAATGTTAATATGAGTCAGAAGCCTCAGCAGGCTAACACAAGCGATGTAATCAAGGTAAGATATGAGAAGCTTGACGCACTCAGAGAAGCAGGCAGAGATCCGTTTGCAATTACTACAAGCGACAGGGATACGCTTACCGAAACAATTAAGAATAATTTTGAAGAATATGAGAATAAAGATGTCTGCGTTGCAGGCAGACTGCTTTCCAAGCGAGGCAAGGGCAAGGTTTCGTTTATGGACTTGCACGACCGCACGGGAAAAATTCAGATTTTTGCCAAGTTTGACGACCTCGGCGAGGAGGAATACGGCTTCCTCAAAAAGTGGGATATCGGCGATATTGTTGAGGTAACGGGCTTTGTTTTCAGAACGCAGATGGGCGAAATCTCCATTCACGCAAAGGAAGTAAAGCTCCTTTCCAAGTCGCTCAAGCCGTTGCCCGAGAAGTATCACGGCTTGACAAACACCGACCTTCGTTACCGTCAGCGTTATGTTGACCTCATTATGAATCCCGAGGTAAAGGATACATTCATCAAGCGTTCAAAAATCATCAGCAGTATCCGCAGATATCTCGATTCACAGGGCTTTATGGAGGTTGAAACTCCCATGCTCGTTGCAAACGCAGGTGGAGCTTCCGCTCGTCCCTTCACCACTCACTTCAACGCTCTTGACGAGGACTTAAAGCTCAGAATCTCACTTGAGCTTTACCTTAAGCGTCTTATTGTCGGCGGCCTTGAGAGAGTTTATGAAATCGGCAGAGTGTTCCGCAACGAGGGTGTTGACACAAGGCACAACCCTGAGTTCACGCTTATGGAGCTTTATCAGGCATATACCGACTACAACGGAATGATGGATTTAACCGAAAACCTCTACCGCCATGTTGCGCAGGAGGTGCTCGGCACAACAAAAATCACCTACAACGGCATTGAAATGGATTTAGGCAAGCCGTTTGAAAGAATCACAATGCTTGACGCAGTCAAAAAGTATTCGGGCGTTGACTTCAATGAAATTCACTCCGATGAGGAAGCAAAGGCTGTCGCAAAGGAAAAGGGCGTTGAGTTTGAGGACAGACATAAAAAGGGCGATATCCTTAACCTTTTCTTCGAGCAGTTTGCAGAGGAGCATATGATTCAGCCGACCTTTGTAATGGATCACCCGGTTGAAATTTCTCCGCTGACAAA
>CALZCU010000104.1 GCA_945632055.1 uncultured Ruminococcus sp.
TAACAGTATGCGAAAAAGAGTATGTGTTTTTACCATAAGATAAAAACATATACTATTATCGGTAAATATAATATCTAATTGTGTCGCAAGATTATTATATTCCATTTATCCCTAAATATCAATATGTTTTGTAAATAAACTTTCGAGACCGCCGAAAAGTTTGTGTAAAAGTGAATAATGAACTTCTTTTCAAGCAATAATGGAAACAGATCTGTCAAAAAACGCCATAGTATGCCGTTTTTAGCAAGAGAGCAGATGAAAGTTCGCTTGATCAACACGCCGAAACAGACGAGGTATGGCTTATGTAAACTGTGCGAACGCAAACAACGAGTATTGCGTAGGTGGGTTGTGGTAGATTGTTGAAACTTGGATATGGAAAATTTACTGAATGTATGATACAATTTAATGTATATAATATTTGCAAGTAAATGGATATTTCTTTTTCAAAAAAAAGAGGTGCGATATATGACAAAATCCCTTAAACGGAATTATTACACCGTAATCATTGTTGCGCTGTTGATTGTTTGTGCTGTCATTTCCCGTATTATAGGAAATCTTGATATTTGTCCGATTACCCTCGGACTTATACGAACTTTCATCTATATCGGTCTGTATATCGGGTGGGGGATTTCGGTCAGCAAACGCATAATTCATACTCAGGTGCGCCGCCATTTGGTTGCTGTAGCTTTTCTCAATGTTTTTTGGTTTGTCATAAGGTCAATGAAATATTATTTTGTTACCGACCCCGATGTATCACGACAGCTATGTTATTGGTACTATTTCCCGATGCTTTTTATTCCGCTTATTTCCATATTTGTATCCTTGTCGCTGGGCAAGCCTGAGAATTACCGTCTGCCTAAATGGACATCGTTGCTATATATTCCCACCATATTTTGTCTTTTATTGGTAGCGACAAACGATTTTCATCAGCTTGTTTTTTCTTTCCAGACAGGAGAAGTATGGACTGACAAGAATAATGAATATGCTTTCGGATACTATTTTGTAATCGGCTGGGAAATAATCTGCGCCTTGACTGCATTTACTGTTATGGTAATCAAATGCCGCTTGTCACAAAGAAAAAAATATCTGCCGTTGAGCCTGCTTTGTGTATGTATTGTATATGCTTTAATCTATGCAAGCGGTGCGGAGTGGTTGCGGATTATCTGCGGAGATATTACAGCAGTTCAGTGCCTTATGGTTACAGCAATACTTGAAAGCTGTATTCAGTGCGGTCTGATACAGACAAATACCGGATATGACGCACTGTTTGAAGCAGGAACTTTTAAAGCACAGATTACCGATACTGCATATCACACACGATACGCTTCCGCAAATTCACCGAAGCTGTCAGATATTGTAATGCGTTCTGCAGAAAACGGAGCAGTCGGCATTGATGAAAAAACAGTTCTTAAAAGCAATCCGATAGAGGGCGGTTATGTCCTCTGGCTTGAGGATATTTCAGATATAGCCGCTTTGCTTAGGGAGCTTGAAGAAAACAAAGAAACTATTGCGGAAAGCAATTTTCTTGAGCAGGAGAATTATCGCACAAAGCTGAAAATCAATACTCTTCAGGAAAAAAACCGTCTGTATGACCTTTTGCAGGAGCAGACTGCACATCAGATTGACTTGCTTGATGAACTTATAACTCGGTACAATGCAGAAGATAATAAAGAAAAGCGCCGCAGTCTGCTTGCAAAGATTGCAGTTATCGGTGCATACATAAAACGCAGAGGCAACCTGATGTTTATCGGAGAAAAATCTGCAACAACCGATACTGCTGAGCTTATGCTGTGCCTTGAGGAGTCCTTTGCAAATCTTGAGCTTATGGGAGTGGAGTGCGCAGTTGATATTCCGAGTAACAATAAAATTGATACAACGGACGCCATTCGTGTGTATGACTTTTTTGAAGCAGTAACGGAAGAGGCAATAGATGATTTACACTCAGTATGGTTCAAAGCCCGAAGTAATGCAGACTCTGTAATCTTTCGTCTTGAAGCGGAATGTGAAAGCGAGCTTGATGATTTTTCAAGGCTCGCAGAAAAAAGCAGTTTTGAGGACGGAGTATGGCAGTTTACTCTCAAGGTCGAGAAAGCAGGTGAACAGCAGTGACTACCTTTTATCAGGCATCGTCGGCAGAGCAATCCCTGTTTATGGTTTGTCTTTTCTTTCTGCTGATTGTAACCTTGTTTTATTCAATTGCTTTTTATGAAAGAACACAGATTAAATGGAGTATATATCTGAATACAGCAGCATTTCCGCTTGTTTTTGCACTGTTATCCGTAATAGGGGAAGGCTACAGAAAAATTGAAGTGAGTCGGCAGTACGAAGTGTTAATTCCGTTACCGATGTGGCTGATGCGGTGCATTGCAGGAGCAATAATTTTACTGCTGATTTTTGAAACGGTTGTTTTGTTTCGGGAAAGAGGTAAAAATCTCAGCCGCAGTTCAGTAAAGCAGGCAATAGATACGCTTCCGAGTGCAATTTGTTACTTTACTCCGTCAGGCACTGTCAAGCTGTGCAATCTGCAAATGCACCGCCTGTTCCGAAGTCTTGCGCAAAGCGATATGCAGTCTTTCGGAGAATTGCAGAAGGCTCTTGATGATTGCGATGAAAAAAGCGGTATCATAAGACTGCCCGATGTCAGACAGACTTATCTTTTCCCAAACGGAAAGGCTTGGCGTTATTCTCAGAAAGAGATAACAGCCTCTGACGGCATTGTATATACCGAGGTCATATTTTCCGATGTAACCGAGCTTTATGAAAAAAACTTAAAAATAAAGGAACAGACCGCACAGCTCAAAAAGATTTCCCGTGATTTAAAAATCCTTTCTGAAAATGTTTTAGCTATGACAAAGGAAAAGGAATTGCTGGCGGCTAAAACAAGGCTTCACGACCGTATGAGTGCAGGGATAATTGCAATGCGACAGATTTTACAGCAGGAGAAAATGACGGAA
The DNA here is from genome assembly GCA_945632055.1 of uncultured Ruminococcus sp. Taxonomy (GTDB): domain Bacteria; phylum Bacillota; class Clostridia; order Oscillospirales; family Acutalibacteraceae; genus Ruminococcoides. Next base: position 2,955 of record CALZCU010000104.1, read on the forward strand.
GAAACTGCTGATGCCGTAAGCTTGTTTCAAAAAGCGGTAAGCACAATAAAAAATGATAATGAATATCCGTTGGAGCGAGGAGAGCTTGCAGAATTTATGCGTGATGCAGATACAATCGGTGTAAAAGCAGAGCTTAACGGAGAGATGCCGCAACAGCAGGAGCTTTACAGGGTGTTCTTGCTTGCAATGCGTGAGTGCCTTACAAACAGCGTCCGTCACGCCGACGCAACAAGTCTGACGATTGATATACAGAACGATGACTGTTCTGCTTCAATACGCATCACAAACAACGGAAAGCCGCCCGAAAGTAAAGTCATTCCAAAAGGCGGATTGCTTAATCTTTACAGCCATATTACAAATCTGGGAGGTAGTATGGAAATACAGTCAAATCCTGTTTTTGTGCTGACAGTGACTGTACCGAAAGCGAAGGAGGAAACAAAATGAAGCAGGTGCTAATCGTAGAAGACCAGCGTATGCCTCGTGAAAATATGGAACGGATAATATCCGACAACACAAGCTATGAGCTTGCCGCAAGCATAAGCAGTGCGGAGCTTGCAATTATCAAATGTCAGCGACAGCATATCGACCTTGTCCTGATGGATGTATGCACCACAGGCAGTAAGGACGGAATTGAAGCCGCCGCAGAAATCAAGAAGCAGTTTCCGAACATCAAAATTATTATCGTGACTTCTATGGTAGAGGTGAGCTACCTTGACCGTGCAAAAGCCGCAGGAGCAGACAGCTTCTGGTATAAGGATGTCAGCAAGGAAACCTTGGTTGATGTGATTGACCGCACAATGTCGGGCGAGCATATTTTTCCCGATAAGACTCCGTCCGTACAATTAGGTCGAGCAAGCAGTGCTGAGTTTACTGCAAAGGAAATTGAAGTTCTGCGCCTTGTGTGCGACGGTCTGGAATACAACGAGATTGCAGAAAGGCTGTGCGTGTCGGTCAACACAGTCAAAACCCATGTTTCTCATATCCTTCAAAGAACAGGCTATGCCAACAAAACCCGACTTGCAATTGCAGTCACCAACAAGAAATTCATTATCCCAAGCCTGCCTGAGGATAATGAATAAAACAAAATATTTGTATAATAATTCCTCGGCTTTGCAGAAAAGTCGGGGAATTTTTGCTGAAAATATATGAAAGTCGAGTACCTCGACACGCAATTCGAGCAGATAGGTTGATATTGTCAAACCTTTTTAGCCCGACCATTTTGAAAAGATTTCATATAAAGTGAAAAATCACCCATATGGGTGATGTGCAGTCCTGTAATTAATTGTATAATATAATTGGCAATATAATATATTTGCTGTGGCATTTTTGTAATAACACAAGAAATCTTTTACAACAAACGGAGGTAATAGTATGAAAAAGATTATAATTTTAATGATGAGCTTAGTTATGGTATTCTCATTTGCCGCCTGCGGCGGAGAAAGCAGCAGTCAGGGCGGAGGTAACAGTGAGAAAACCTCAAGCACAGTGAATGACAATCCATACAATCTTGACAAGAAGTCCACAGAGACGCAGCCTATGAGTACTGAAAGAGCAAGCATGGAAGTGCTCAGAGAAACTGCTCAGACCTACTTAGGCGGCTTGAACTACTTTGAGGGTGCTGAACAGGCAAACCTGACATATGATGATGTTAAGGAGCATATCGGAGTTGACGCAACTGTGTACCGCTATGACGATAACCGTCAGGCTGAGCTTTATATATGGTATGTTGACGGCGATGACAAAGCTTCGCTGAATTTATGGTTTGTTGACGGCAAGTTGAATGCCTGCGGTGTATATAACATTTGATAAAAGTGAACAGAAATTTTTTGAGGGGGCTTGCTTCGGCAAGCCTCTTTCAGAAAACGGATTTAGCAGAAAATGGGAGGTGGTTTAATGAAGAGAGTCGTTGTAGATATGCAAAACGCCTTGTTTGCTGATGCCATAGCAACTGCTTTGCGGAATTTCGATTCGGACTTTGAGGTTTTTCCGAGTGAAAATCCCGACAAAACAACGGATTTGTGTGCCGATACAGAGGCGAATGTTCTGAT
>CALZCU010000105.1 GCA_945632055.1 uncultured Ruminococcus sp.
CGTCAATAATTCTCTCCTCGATTGTAACAACAACCTCTTTTTCAACCTTTGCGTGGAACTCCATTGCAATGAGCGAGGCTGTGTCAAAGTCGATTGTGTCGGTCGCAGTAACCATTGTTCCCATAAGGAATGCCTTTTTAACTACCTCGGCAACGGTTGCCTTAAGTCTTAACGCAAGCTCGGACACTACGATTTCATCGGGAATCTGAACGGTGATTGGCTTCTGCTTGCGCTCGAGAGCACTACGCTGCCGACGCGCTGCCGCCGTGTCTCGCGGGCCCTGTCTTCTGCCCTTCTGCTTCTGGGAACGGTTTGCAAACTTCTGCTTCTTGACTGTATTGTCGGTGCTTCTCATCTTGGAGCTGTCGTTTGCCATATCGTCATATTTTGAGTTGTAACGCTCAACATCTACATTCGTAGCTCTTGTGTCGATTACTCTGCGCTTGCGTGGAGCAGACTCCTCCTCGCTCTTGACCTCAACTGCCTTTGCAGGAGTCTCCTGCTTTGCAGCCTTGTTATTATTAGCCTTTTCGCTCTTTTTATCAGCCTTAGCCTTGGGCTTGTTATCATTCTTCTTAGGCTCTGCGCTTTTTTCTGCCTTGGCTGTGTTTTCTGTCTTTTCAGCCTTAACAGCTTCCTCAGCCTTGTCGAGCTTATTATTGCGTGAAGCAAAGTAAGCGTCAAAGCTTTCTACGCTTTTCTCCTTCGTAAGCACATCAAAAATCACATCAAGCTCGCTTTCCTCAAGCGAGGTCATCGTCTTTTTTGTAACTCCGCAGTATTTTTCGAGAATTTCGGTAATCTTCTTGTTGGGTACCCCCAAATCATTCGCTGCATCCTTAACCTTATATTTTATCATATAATTCTCCTCCCTGTTCGTTTTCGATAAGCTCTGCAAGCTTTTGCGCAAAGCCCTTGTCCTCAACGGAAATTACTCCGCACAGCTTGCCGAGCGCAAGGCTTAGTTCTTCCTTGCTTCTGTTTATTTTAAATGTCCTGACATCACCTGAATGTGCCGCTGTAAGCACAGGCTTCAGACTGTTTTTTGAAAAATCGTCTGCATAAATAATAATCTCTGCCTTATGAGCGGATATTGACTCGATTGCAGGCTCTGCCCCGATTACGAGCTTTCCTGCCCGTCTGCAAAGACCGAGAAGCGATAAAATCCTGTCGTTCATACAATCACCTCTCAGACCTCGTCCGAGCCTTTAAGCTCTGCGCTCATCTGCTCATAAACCTCTTCGGGAATTTTACAGCCCAGCGAGCGTTCAAAGCGGCGAGCCTTGCGAGCCTGTTCAAAGCAGGAAATGCTTTTGCAGACATACGCTCCTCTGCCCGACTTCTTGCCGGTGAGGTCGAGCGAAATTTCTCCGCCCGATATTACACAGCCGTTTTCGTCCTTTTTTTCGGGAACTCTGACAACCCGTATAAGCTCACGCTTCGGCTTCATCTCTGAGCAGCCCGTACATTTTCTCATAGGAACTTTCATATTTTACCTCGAACCGTTTGAACTGAATAATAATATTTGTATTATTCCTCAGCCGCTTCTTCGCTTTCGGTGCTTTCGGCAGGCTGAGTCTGCTCTTCCTCTTCGTCCTCGCCGTAGAAGCCGCTTTCGGGGCGAATATCAATTCTCCAGCCGGTAAGCCTTGCGGCAAGCCTTGCATTCTGTCCCTTGTTGCCGATAGCAAGCGAGAGCTGACCATCGGGAACTGTAGCCTTACAGCTCTTTGACTCAGCGTCAATGATTTCAACCTTGCATACCGTTGCAGGAGAGAGAGCCGCCGAGATGTACTTTTCAGGTTCTTCGCTGTACTCGATGATGTCAATCTTCTCGCCGCCAAGCTCCTCAACAATTGCGTTTACTCTTGCGCCCCTTGTACCGATGCAGGCGCCGATTGCGTCAACATCGGGGTTGTTGCTCAGCACAGCCATTTTTGTGCGGGAGCCTGCCTCACGGGAAACTGACTTTATCTCAACGATTCCGTCAAAAATTTCGGGAACCTGCTGTTCAAACATACGCCTTACAAAGCCGGGGTGGCTTCTTGAAATGATTGCGTGAGGACCTCTTTCGTTGTCCTTTACATCGGCAATATAAACCTTGATGAGGTCGCCTTCCTTGAGGTTGTCACAGCCGACCTGCTCGTTCTTGGGAAGCATTGCCTCGCTCTTGCCGATTTTGATTGTAGCAATTCCGCTCTTGGGGTCTATACGCTCAATCTGAGCCGTAACGATTTCGCCGAGCTTGCTCTGGAACTCAATGAGCGTCTGACCCTTTTCGCCTGCACGGATTCCCTGACGGATAACATTTCTTGCGGCGGAAACGGCAATTCTGCCGAGCTTTTTGGGGTCGAGCGGAATTTCAGCCTCGTCGCCGACTCTGTAAATCTTTCTCTTGTTGATTTTCTCGGCTTCCTCAACAGTGATTTCAAAGTTGGGATCCTCAACCTCCTCAACAACAGTCTTTACGAGCTTTACATCAAATGAATTTTTCTCGGGAACAGCCTTGAAAATTACATTTTCATTGCCGCCGTAGTAATTTTTGCAGGCAATCTCAATAGCCTTCTTAATCTGCTGGAGCATATACTCCATCGGAATGTCCTTTTCCTTTTCAAACATTCTGAGTGCTTCAAATAAATCCTTGTTAGTCATTTTTCCAATCATCCTTTTCTATATTAATTGTAATCAATTTTATCAGTCAAAATCATCGAGCTTAATCCACGCAGCGTCCTTTTTGCTGATTGTGACCTCGTTTTCGCCGCTGTGGTCGGTTATTGTAACCATACCGTCGTCATAGGCTTTCAGCACTCCGCAGAAATCCTTGCCGATACCCTCAATCGGGCGGTGCATTCTGACCATAATATCAGCGCCGATAAACTGCATAAAATGCTCGTCACGAACAAGCTCACGCTCGATTCCGGGCGAGCAGACCTCAAGGCAGTAGGCGTTTTCGATCGGGTCAAGCTCATCAAGCGGATCGTTGATTGCCCTTGAAACCTTTTCGCAGTCGGTAATGTCAACGCCGTCCTCCTTGTCGATAAAAACACGCAGAAACCAGTCTGCGCCCTCCTTTACATAGCGGACATCCCAGAGTGACAGCCCAAGGTCATTTACGATAGGCTCGCAAAGCTCCCACACCTTTGAAACGGTAACTCCGCCCTTACTTTTAGCCATAGAATACCCCCGATTTTCAAAATACAAAGGAGCGGGTTTACTGCCCACTCCTTTACCTTAAAGTATTTAACAATAGAATTATACCACTGTTTTTCGGAATAATCAAGTGATTTTCGCATTTTTATTGAGATATAAATATAAATTTGAGTTGAAATTCAGCCGACAAAGCCTTTCGGAAGTATAAAACTGTGAGAAACCCAAAAAAGGCGGTGTACCACCGCTGGTAATTCGGGCAGACAGGTTGATACTTTCAGAGCTTCTTTGCCCGACCTTATTCGAGCAGTTTTCAATAAAGCAAAAAATTTTTAAATTTTTTTCAAAAAACATTTGAAATTATCAAAGAGATGTGATATTATATTCAAAGACGCTGTCTGCAACGGTGTTACAGTGACAACATATCGCCGATAAACGCAGAGCAGTGCAGAAAATTTAATATCCGCTGATATAGCTCAGTAGGCAGAGTGCGTCCTTGGTAAGGACGAGGTCACGGGTTCGAATCCCGTTATCAGCTCCAATGTAAAAACCGCATTGGGAAGCCGTTTTCAGAGCTTTTCCGCTGCGGTTATTCTATTTCTTAAAAAGAATTATAAGGCGTTTTGGGGTTTATTTGGGGTTTATTGCCTTTAAAATTGCTTTTGTGGGGGTTATATTTCCGCTGCACTCTACAATTAAATACAAAATAAAAATACGGTTGTATGCTCATTACCGAGGGTACAACCGCTTTTTATTATGCTCTTTTTCTTTTCGTGTTCAGGAGCGTTTCAAAGGTGTTTGCGGCTTCCTTTTCTGCCTGCTCTACTGCGTGAACATATCGGTTTGTTGTCTTTAACTGTGCGTGTCCGAGCCTTGAAGCAACATTCTTTATGTTCGTTCCGTTGCTCAACAGAAGCGTTGCCGAGGTGTGCCGCAAGGCGTGAAACTTTTTGTGTTCAAGTCCGTTGCGCTTTAAAAACTTGCTAAACCACTGTGTTGGCGTTGTCGGGTACATAGGCTTTCCGTCTGCCTGCGTGAATATCCAGTTATCACCCTGCCAACGGTCACCGAGCATTAATTGTGTCTGCGCCTGCTGTGCCTTAAACTGTTTCAGCATTGCAAGACAATACGGCGGCCACATTATTTCTCTGCTCTTGCCTGTCTTTGTCGCTTTGCTCTTTATTTCCGTTTCACCCGTCAGCTTGTAATTACTGCGGCTCACGGTCAGAATACCCGTTTTATAGTTTATGTCGCTCCACTTCAAGCCGACAAGCTCACCACGGCGGCAACCCGTATTTAGTGCAAGGTGAATTAATAATCTGAATTGCAGCGGCTCACCCTCTAAACAGTCAAGCAGTTTTGCAAGCTCTTCATCATTGAATATTTCCGTTTTCTGCTCATCTGCCTTTGGTAAGGTTATACGGTCGCTGTCGGCAGGATTTACGCCGATTAAGCCGAGCTTATAGGCACTGTGCAAGACTGATTGAACCATTGTGTAGTATCTGCGTACGGTTGAAGCCGATAGCTTGCCGCCTGTGCCGTCAAGGTGAGTTGTGCGCTCTTCAAGGGCGTTTACAAACCTCTGTATGTGAATAGGCTTGATGTCCTTTAGCTTCATATGTCCGAGCATAGGGATAATGGCAATGTCAAGCAGTCGGCAATACTTTTCATACACAACGGGCGAAAGTCTGTGCTTTGCATTTTCAAGGTATATCGGCACAAAATCGGCTAATTTCATTCTGCCGTCTGTCGGAGCTGTGCCATTCTGACATTGTTCCTCAAACAATACGGCTTGCCGCTGCACTTCTTTTTCAATCTGCTTTGCGGTCATATTCGGTTCGGGCTTGT
>CALZCU010000106.1 GCA_945632055.1 uncultured Ruminococcus sp.
GTCAGAAAGAAAAAGGGTATGAAGCAGAAGGAGCTGCTTGCACAGCTTCAGGTCAACGGTGTTGATATGAATGCGTCAGGTCTTTCAAAGCTTGAAGGACAGATAAGATTTGTAACCGATGTTGAGCTTGTTGCCCTTGCAGACATTCTCGAGGTATCCGTTGATTATCTTCTCGGAAGAGAAAACTAATTTGATATTTCCTAAAAGTATTTCAATAATCCTTCATAATACTTTTATTGCAAAGCAGAGCCGTATTTCGGCTCTGCTTTGTTTTGGCTAATTTATGAATAGTACAGAGGATAATAAATCATTCGTGTCAGCAGATTAATCATAATCAAATGGGTAACAACAACAGCCTCCGAAAACTCGGAGGCTGTAACACTTTCTGTGCAGTGTGGAAATCTCAAAATATTATTACCCAATATTTTTATTATATCATATAGAAAATTGAATATCAATAGTTTTAATTAAAATAAAAATATAAATAATTTTAATAAAAGTGTTGACAAAGTTGAAAAACTTGTATATAATATAGACAAAGAAAAGGAACTAAAGGAGGTTTTAAAAATGATGAAAAGAAAACCTTTAATTAGACACATCAAAGATTTTTTACGGAGCTTACCCCCCAACATATAAAACCGGGTACGGTAAGTAACGGTTAAAGCTAACTTAATTGTGTCGGAGCAACTGATCGTTTAGATGTTATAAAACATAAATAATTAAATTAAAATGTGATCAAGTAATAGTGTTCCGAAAATATCTGAACAGTCTGATTTATCTAATATTTGTAATAATATCTTACATATTTTAAAATAAGATTATTTCAACGATATTATTAATGAAACCGTAAATTTCATTTGCAGACTGTAATTGTCCCAATAAGTGAATATTAATTATTTGCTGATTGTGCTCGGTGAAAACGATTCTTCCTATAATTTAATATATATGTATCGGAAATTTATTAATGGTGGTTAGACCAATGAGAAGTTAACTTTTAAAAAAGGATACTCCTTGAAAAAGTCGATAATAAATATTTCAAAAACAATCACGACTTTTTCATAACAAATATGAATGGAGAAAAATCCAATGTACAGATGATTTTATTCACGGAAATTAATAAATAAAGGAATGAGTCCAAAGTACAACTAAGTTTAACTTATAATGCAAAGATTCCAAAAACAGGGAACAGGCATTAAAATTTAAAGTTTAATTAAAATAATTATAAGCGGTGATTGCAAAAGCAACCACCGCTTTTTTCTGGATTAGAAAAATGAAAGTCGAGCAGGTAGGATGATATTTTCAAACCTTCTTTGCCCGACCTTTTTCGAGCAATTACCTATAAAGTGAAAAAAGTCCGATAAAATCGGACAGAAAAAATTGAAAATATAAAATTCAAACGAAAGAATTATTGATTTTCAAAAGAAAATCCTCGGTATGCGATTTACATACCGAGGTACTCGTTTGGTGCGGATAACAGGACTTGAACCTGCATGAAATTGCTTTCACATGGACCTGATGATTACACCACTTCGGTGTAAATACGGCAGATGTATGAGAGGAAGGTTAATCATCTTAACCGGGGAGTTCTCACAGGTGTTGAGAAGCAAGCATTATCGGAAACTCAGCAAAGTAACAACGAACTGTGAGAAGTCAGCAGAGGTCATAGTGCCGGAAAAATTTTTTCAGGAAGGATCGAACAACAGCAAGATTTGAAATGGAGGGTGGTAAGACAATGAAATGACCACTGAATTCAACTAAAAGTTGGTTGCTTTTACAAAGGTAGGCTGGAAACCGAGAGTAATAAAAGAGCGTGTAGCGTTGTCTGACTTGAAACATCAATCATATTGAGTGCATACAAATGCTCAATATGATTGAACCGTCGTGTACGACATCTCACGCACGGTGGCGTGAAAAGTCGGCTACTCAACTAATGGGTAGCCGACTTTGATTATAATTTAGACTTTTGAATTGAGAATGAAAATCTGAAATGCTCACTTAATCAGCCTGATATCAGGCGTCTGTCCAATCGATAAAATGGTAGCTTTCAAGAATCTGAAAGTAACGGGCAAGTCGTTCATAAAGCGGTTTAGCATTTTCGCCGAATTCCTTGTCAACCGCTTCTCCGATTTGAATGATGTTTGATTTACCGTCAATCAGCGGCCAGACAAAGCTGCCAAGATTGTCAAGGTGAATATAGCTTATCTTCGGACGGCGGAAAACAACCTGAGCAATACGGTTTGCCCAACCCTTGTTTTCAATCTCCAAGGTTACAATACCCTTTTCGTCTTTACTCCATTTAATCTCAGGACTACGAGTGGGAATTTTTTCAAGATAGTTTTTTGTGATTACATTTTTCTTTTTCATTTTTTATCGGACTTCTTAGATGTTTTTTTCCAAAGGCTGAATTTCAGCAGACATAGAATAATTAATGCAAATACAACAAGACTGCCGATTTGTGAAGCCCATGTGGGAAGATTAATAATACCAGACAGGTCGATAAAGGAGCCAAAGCCGAATACTGCAAGAATTGCAAGGATAATACCTACTAAACCTTCGCCTGCAATCATACCGGAACAGAACAGTATTCCATCATTGATAATGCCTTTCTTTTTGTCGCTTTCCTTCATTTTGTCAAAGAAAAGACGAATCAAGCCGCCGACCATAATGCACGCATTGAGCTGAACGGGCAGATATATTCCGATTGCAAAAGGCAGTACGGGAATGCCGAGGATTTCAATAAATACAGCTAAAAATACGCCAATCAGTATAAGTCCCCACGGCAGATTTCCGCCCATAATTCCCTCAATTACCATTTTCATCAGAGTTGCCTGAGGAGCGGCAAGTTCCTGTGTACCGAAGCCCCATGCACTGTCGAGAAGATATAATGTTCCGCCGATTGCAAGAGCTGCGGCAATAACGCCTATTAATTCTCCGATTTGCTGTTTCTTGGGGGTTGCGCCAAGCAGATAACCCGTCTTTAAATCCTGCGAGGTATCGCCGGCAATAGCAGATACAATGCAAATAATCGAACCGATAGCAATAGCAGCCTGCATACCCGATGCCCCTGCATCACCGGTAAACTTAAGAATAAGAGTTGTCATAAGAAGCGTTGCGATAGCCATACCTGAAACAGGGTTGTTGCTGGAACCTACCAGACCTACCATACGTGATGAAACGGTTGCGAAGAAAAATCCGAAGATAACAACTATAATTGCACCAAGTAGGGAGATAGGGATTGCAGGGATGAGCCAGACAGCGAGAGTAAGAATCAAAATGGAAATCAAGACCATTTTAATATTCAAATCCTGAGCTGTTCTTGCCGGATTCTGATTTTTGCTTCCGCTCATTCCCTTGATTGCGTCACGAAATGTGCGCACAATAAGGGGCAGTGATTTAATAAGGCTTATAACTCCGCCTGCGGCAAGTGCGCCTGCACCGATATAGCGAATATATGTACTCCAGATTCCGCTTGCACCGCTGTCTGCAAATATTTCTCCTACCGAAACCGTTCCGGGATACATAGTTATGCTGCTGCCGAAAAGTACAATCATAGGTATAAGCACAAGCCAGCTTACAAGGCCTCCTGCGAACATATAAGATGAAATCTTCGGACCGCATATATATCCTACGCTCATTACTGCCGGATAAATCTGTGTTCCGATAGCGCCCGGATAGGTTTTTGCCGTACCCTCAATTGACACCTCTCCGGGAACAACCTTAAGACCGTCAATTATAAATTTAATGAATGCGGCAAATCCCATACCCGCAAATACAGTTGAAGCACTTGAACCGCCCTCTTCACCTGCAAGCATAACCTCTGCACATGCCTGACCTTCGGGGTAGGGCAGTACACCGTGCTCGCGGACAATCAGCGCATTGCGGAGCGGTACCATAAAGAATACACCGAGCAGACCGCCGATAAGAGCAATTAATGTGATTTCAAGCAGATTTGGTTTTTCCATAACACCGTCACTTGCCCATAAAAACAGAGCAGGCAGGGTGAAAATTGCACCGGCAGCCAACGATTCGCCTGCTGAACCGATGGTTTGTACCATATTGCTTTCCAGAATCGAGTTTTTTCGCATAATAATGCGTATAACGCCCATAGCAATTACGGCGGCAGGGATTGACGCAGATACCGTCATACCTACTCTCAGTCCCAGATAGGCGTTTGCGGCGCCGAATATTACTGCGAGCAGTATACCCATAATGATTGATGTTACGGTCAGTTCCGGCGTTATTTTTTCGGCAGGAATATATGGTTTGAATTCCTTATTGCTTTTCATTTTTTTCTCCTTTCAAAATGAAGTGTAGTAATGTCCGGCGTACGCAATATATACAAAATTTACCAGAATTTTGTAAAAAACCGACGCATTATGACTGTTGATATTATAATATCATATGATGCAGACGATGTCAATAAAAGTTTGATTACAAGAAATTTTTGTTTGAAGGTAGATGTGGAATCCATTAATTAAGCAAATACTGTTCATCAAGTTTAGACAAAATAAAAGCAGCTCTGAATATCTGTCTGACATTGAGCTGCTTTTATTTGTTTGCCTGGAATGGGCAGTAACTCCTTGAACGAATCAGAGATAAAGAACACGCTGAAATCTATACCGAAATGCTTGAAAATTGTGAAAAGGATATACAGCAGATAACAGAAGAAATTGAGTCAATTAAGGACTATAATACAACGATTAAGAAACGCAAGTCGGAGTTGAAGAAAACGGTTGACCTGATTGAAAAAATCATCAAGGACGGAGCAATCAGCGATGCAAATTTACGGTTACTTGTTGATGAAATCAAAATTTGTGAGAGCGATAAAAAGCTGAGGATAGAAATTAATCTCAAAGCAAAATTTACAAAACATTATGAGATTTACGGAAAAAACGGTGTGGAGCATAATCTCATACTGCAAGGGTAAAATGATTGGCAGACGCACGACCTTAGTAATTTTGAAATTATAA